>CAJXNF010000081.1 GCA_913056375.1 uncultured Pseudomonadota bacterium
CAATGAATGTAATCATCCGATTTGAAATAGGCCTGCATCTCCTTTCCTTCAGGAGAGAGGGGAAATCGAAAAAATTCGACCCCAGCACGCCGAAGCAGATCAACAACATCAGATCGAATCGGAAGGCGATCGACCAGAGAATTACTAATCGGCAAATCTGGAGAAGTCATTGCAAAGCTATGTTGAAATCGAACTCAAGGTTTGTCAGGAGTTTGAGGATCAGAACGGCGACGAACAAGAACATCAAAGTCAGAAATCGTGATACCATTTTTCATTGGATATCCACATTTTCCAGGAATCCTCGCCAACTCATAACGGGATAACAATTCACGCACTAAAGCTGGTATTACAGACATCACAATATATTTGCCAGCACAAACATGGTGCATATGGCCAAAGTGGAGATAGTTACGGATTGGGCGGTTGGGATTAAATCGCCATGGTTGATCAACATATTTTGGATCGAACATTGCCGAAGAATTCCAAGCCATAACAAGTGTATTTTCTGAAACAGATGTGCGATGAGAAGCCCCAAGCAACTCAGTTCTAGACTTGCAATGACGATAGATCACTGGATCGCCGGGAGAGAAGCGAAGAGCCTCCAAGACAAATCCTTGCATCAACCTCCAGTCCGGATGATCGGCAGCAATGACAGCCTGCTTAAGGATACGAGGACGAGACAGTAGCTGATCAACAACCTGACAGATGGTATTGATTAATGGGAGAACTGCTCCTACAAGAAATCCTGTCAAATTGATTCTGATTGCAAGGTCGTCCATGCCCGGGGTTCCTGACTGCTGCAGTAGGAGGCAGCGGGACAAAACTGTATCGCTACGCTCCAAGACTGCACGAGGTAGTTGCTTTGCATTAGAAATTTGAAGATCCAAATCTTGATTCAACAACCGTGCAGCTTCCAAGGCGTCTTCTCGACTATCATTACCACTAAGATCATAGAAAATATAGTGAAAAAGACTAGAAAACCATACGAGGTTAAAATCGATTGATTTTGTTCCATCTGCATTCGTAGCTTCCAGCGGAAGGCGAAAACCAAAATATTTTTCAACAAAAGCTTTAATCACTGGTAAAACAAGATCATTAGGCAGACTCAACACCTCGGCCTCATCCAAATCATGAATCACATCATCTCTCGCCGCAAAGGCCAGAAAACTATCAATGGAAGCATTAGCAGCAATTTTTTGGCAACGATCCATGTCTTCACGACGAAAGATTAAGCGCATATTTGAAATGTCACGGGTATAGGTAGGCGATGATGCCTGCATGCCAAGAAGAAAATTTCCAGAAGATCGGCCATTCTGCGTGACATCGCACATTCTTGGTCCATAAATGACTTGAAAATCCTCGGAGCGCTCTAAGATCTCCTCGACGTCGTGACGCTTAAAAAGATGAAGTTGCCGTTTAATTGGGAACTGATCTCCATGGCTAAATTCATTAATACTGACCAATGGCAACCACGATGGTAAAGTCAGACGATGAACAAACAAACGAATCAGTGACAGAAAAAAGTATATTGTGACGTGATTATTTCCAACAATCGATAATCTCTCTCGCAACGAAGGAAAGAACGCAGTTTTTTTATAGTTTTTGCTTTCAGTAAAAGGATCTGGAGCAAACACACCTTTTATGCCAAGTGAACAAATCCAATCGATTGGAAGAGAAATAATTTCCTCTACAAATCTCAAAAAAATAGCCAAGAGGCTGAAATTGGCCTGGGATTCATAACGTTTTGCACGCTTCAAGCGATAACGCGGATTGATCCAGAACAACTCAGAGATCAAATTCCCCATAAATCGAAGCAACCGAACAGAAAACTCAATCAGTTGCAAGAGGTATAAAAATATCATCCGCGATGAACGAATGACAAAGTAGAGAAGAATTACCGCAGGCAGAAGCAATTCATGGTGTGACAACAGCAGGTCGAGCGCAGGTTTAAAAATCTGAACTATAAATTCAATGCTATCCTGAATAGACGAGAAGGCATCTCGCAAAAGCACATTGATATCATCTAAAGTGATAACAAGAAGAATCGAAGAAATTTTTATGCCCATAAGAGAGAGTAGATGCATAGAAGATTTAGCAATAAGGATTAGAAACGGTTTTGAGCCAAGAGGCGTAACGCTGAAAGACTGGGTACAAAAAAGTAGGCTCCACCACGACACACCACCGGCCGAGGGGTGGACTTGGCCACAAAGGGCAACGAACATGAACCATCTGGCCGTTCAGATGACATCATTACTTTTATGTCCTTTACATCACTTGCGGCAGAAGGATGAAGCGCTCCTGCTACTGGACAAATATCATTTCCTAAATTGAAATCAGATCCATAATTGAGCCATTGCTGTTGCATAAACTCAAACTGTCGTTCAAGATCGGAGCAAATAGCAACGAAGAAAGTTCCTCGCTCCGCATCCCCTAAAGAATTTTGATCATTTAAAACAGAATTCTCAGAGGTTAAATCTACAGCTGGTCCGTATGTCATACCGCGTCTTAAAATTCTTCGTCGATTCACAAGCAAAGAACTAGCTTGAGATATTTCCGATGAATCAGAATCCTTACGTAATGAAGGATCACCACTATCGCGGGGGTTACTACGTCGTATGTGTGAGGCGAATGGGCACCTAATTCCTTTTGTGTCATCAGACTCAAAAGTAAATAGAGTAAATTTTGTTTTAAATTTTTTCCAAGCATCTTTGGCAGATTGCTCCCCCTTTCGAGATTCACCAGCCAAGGTAAGAAGGCGTTTTCGAAAGTTAAGCCACGATTCATACGTGGGGGCATGAACCAAGGGTGTCCCATCATCCCAACGACCGACGAGTTTTGCACGCAAGACTTTTAAGGCTTTATTGATGTTGCCAACAGCTGAAGGTTGACCAGATGATGAAGAACATTCAAAATTATCAAGCCACTGCTCCATCAATGGAACCTGACCGACGAGGGTACGATGAAACTCAGAAACATTTTGCTCCAATTTCCGAACAGCCATAAATGTTCCATTTCGGCTAAACGTATAGGGCATTGGATGGCACGTTGTTTCCTGCGCTTCATTTGGATAGCCCAATAAAAATTCTCCAGGAGCAATCGGCCTCCACTGACCGGAGGAGAGGTGGCCTTGCCCTTGTGCCATCTCAGCCTGGAAAGCAGTGGGATATTGACCCTCAAAAACAGGATCTCCAATACCATCAAAAAAACCAAAGTGTTCATATTCGCTATATCGCAAGTCTGTAAGCGTGGCATCTGAGGAAACATAACCGCGATCCTTCTGAAATTTGAACATTTCCAAGCACTCATCTTCACTAATCCCTGCAATCGCAAGGTCTTGAAGTCGCGTATGAACTAACGATTCACACTCCAGCCATTTAGTGTCGTCATCAACATTGGAGTGACCGGACAGGGCAACGAGGCCCAGATTTTCAGCCTGATCGAGTAAACGCTTGGTCTCCTGATCAAGATGTTGAATCATGCTCGATCGGGCTTCATCGAAAGTCTTCTGGCAGAGATAATCAGACTTCTTAAAGGAATCATCTTTTCGAGACTCGCAAACCTTTTCGAGGCAGGAATTAAATGAAACGCGCTGAGTAATCAAGATATGAGTGGTATTTTCATGACTCTGATCTTTCCATGCATTGTTCCAATCAGCTCGGTCATCATTTAACATTTCAGCTCGTTTCCACATACCATCCAGGAAAGCATTGGGAAATTGACGTAGCACTGAGGCGGGAACGCCAAGGGCCTCAAGGCCAGATGCTGTGAACGCAATATTGAGCAGTACCTCTGGATAATCCTGTCTCAACTGATCCTCAGGAATCTGCATTTGCTTAGAACGCTTTGAAGGAAAATATTGAGCAGTCGTAATTTGAGGAAGAATCCAGTCTAGGAATGCTCGAGCCTGTTCCTTGTCACGGACATGAAAAAGAAAGTGACGTGCAATCGGGTACGAAGATCGTCCATAGGGGAGCAAGATATTGCCCTGGATATCAAGACGGTCAAAAATTGTAGTCATGACATTTTCCTGATAGAAAAGTACTTGCCTGGCTGCAAAGAGGGTGACTCGATATCTGAGGGTTGATGTTTGTCTAAAAAACAAGAAAAATGCTGACGTATGCTGGACTTTGAAAACCCATCATGATCCTGCCAACGTTTATACATTTCTAAAAATTCTCCCTGCAGATACAAAGATTTTGAAATTGATTTCAAGTCAACTCCTTTGATTTGCGGCATTGGCTGATTCGCGCGATTAATAAAATAACGCCATGCAAACATAAATAGAATTACAGAGATAACAGACAAGGCAAAACCAATAATCCCCCATCGATTCCAGGCTTGATAAAATTCACTCAATTCTGCCCCTGGAGGAACATATTCGTACAACCAATTGAAGAAGAAACTCCCCAAATAGAAGGGCAAGATAAGAAGCGAGACAATCACTAAAAGGAAAGGTAAAATCCCTATACCAAAAAGACCCCAGCGATTCTTGAACTCAGAAGGAGATACTCGATCTGTTGATGGATTCCACCGCTTCACCTTGTCAGCAACCCAAAAATAAGCCGAAAATGGATAGGTGGTCTCAACTTCATGAGACAGAATCATTCGTTCTACTGTTCGATAAGCATTCCAATCAGCAGTGCGCGAAGTAAATCTTTTACCTCGAGGGGGCACAGGAAGGTAAAAGCCCTCACAATGATGAAGGATCTCCGTCAATTCTTGGCTGGCATAGGGCCATAAGTCAGAAAGGTAATCTTGTACACATGAAGTTGAGCTGGGATGACAATCAAAATCAATTGCAATCAGGAGATATGGCGATTCAAGCTGATCAATCTTGTCTTTTTTTGACAGAAGATCCTTGCCAGCAGCTAACGTTCTAAAAAAATCAATCAGAGAATCATGACGGCGTCGACCGTTATAGAAGAGCTGATCAATTACAACAAACCGGGCAAAGTGTGTACACCTCGTATGATCAAACAAGTGCAAGTCACCTGATTTCGACGACTTGGAATCAATATTGCTTAGAAATGAATCAGAGAGTTGATTCAGATAGTCTTTTAGATGATGAGAATAAGATTGAGAACTATTGCAGTATTGGGGAACATTTTTTTCGCCTGACAAAGCTTTGTATGGTCCGGTCTTGACAGGCAATAATGCCGTCAATTGATAAAATCCTGCCTCATTGCTCGGCATCTTAATGACCCTCCATCACAGACATGATAAAAGTCAAAGATTTAACTCTCGTGTGCCATGAGCTGCATGCAGTGGTGGCTTTCCAGTTGAAGGCAGATGATTCACTAGATTCGCAACAACAGACTCAAATTGCTGAAAAAATAGATCATCTTTTGTTGCCGCCGAAGTGGTTGTGTCTTGATTTATTTCAGCCAACTTCTCCTCTAAAAAATGAATTGCTTTACGCACTTTCAAGGCACTGGCTACGTCTCGCAGCGAAAATCCTGGAAGAGCGTTGTAGTAGTAAGAACACTCGATTGAATTATCATCAATATAGGCCTTAAAAGGGCGACTTGGTATTGACTTTGGGTAACCAATGCTTCGATACCACATTGTGTCCATGCCCAATGAAATTACATCGGAAAACTCATCCAAATAGACATCCCAAGTCCCATTAAAATTAGAAGAAAATAAAAGATATGAATAACGCGTTTTAAATTTCTTCGAACGGCCTGGCCATCGATCTTTCGGCAAAATCACCCATCTCGCGAAATGGATCATTTGTAAATTGACAAGCGGAAAGAACTGCGCTGGAAGTGTTCGATACAAACCCAACAAAAACCTATTAATCCACGAGCACCACAGTGGGGTCACCACCGTCAAGGCAGAGGATTTACCGACGATGTCTCCTAGAGGCATTCCGAAGGAAGGCGTGTCTCTAAGAGGAATCTTAGAAATACCCCAAGCAGGTCTTAAAAAAGCAACTAAACTTAACCCAATGCTTCCAAGCGTAGAAAAAGGCCTTTCATGCCAGTGATCCTTGGTGCCTGGCTGTCGAGCCATACCAGGCAAAATGAGACGCATCAGGCAGTCATGCGCAATATATTTGCAACGAGTTCAACGGAATCGACCCACAACCGTCCTAACTCCAAGCACTAATAGTCAGGTTTGATACAAATACCATTGCTTCAACTAAGCTGAAACATGCTCTTGGGGCAATCCCTTACTTTGCCCGCAATTTGTACAATTGCTCACATCAGCTTTAGCCATGGGATGACGCTTGGTGTTTGCTAAGCCAGAAAACAATCCTCCGCAAATCAGAGCATTTCAAATAGGCAAGCCACGGACATGACAAACCCCTGGCGAACCCCAGTCTGCATCAATCACATTCTTCAGCGCTCGTTGGTTCAATCCACATGCCGGCTTGCGTTGCCAAGTGTTTTGGCTAAATAAAGCTTGACAGCTTGCTACATCCGCAATGGGAGAGATTGTGTTGCTTACTCTGCTCATTGCACTACCCCTCACCCTGGCGTTATCGGCACTGATCTCCTGGCGCTACAGGAGGACCGTGCGCAAACTGATGCGGCTTGCACCATCACCAAGAGACAGCGAAAGCCCAGGTGTCGTCCAATCAGAGCTGGGAGCCATTGCCATGGGACCGGCCGATCTAGAGGTCAGGCCGTCAGCACCGCTGCCTGCAAGAGAACGGCAACTGAACCTGAGCCTTGCTCTTTGCAGTGTGCTGATTGGCACCACCGGTGCGTGGCTTTATCTCCTGGTGCATCAACAGGAGTTCGGTGGCATCACCCCTCTACGCCTACTGCTTGTGAGCCTGGTGTGGTGCAGTCCGGGGGTGGTACTCCAAGCCTTGGTCTTGCGGTGGCCTCTATCGCGACAGATGCCCGTGCTGCTGGGCTGGGGCAGTGCCCTGGTGCTGCTGCTGGCAGCGACGAGCTCCGGTGGCTTCTCTGTCGCATCCCTGAGTTTCGTGTTCGTGCACATCCTGCTGCCGCTACTGGTGCTTGGACTGCTCTTTGGTGTGCCGGTTTTACGAGCCATTGCGCCTTATCTCTTTCCTGTGGTGGCAAGTCTCTGCCTGGCGGTCATCGCGGCCTTCAATGCTCTGGCGGCTCTGGTGGAGCAAGGTTCAGCCTGGATCGGCGTTGTATTACCGACTAGCGGAGCAGTGGGACTCATCCTGCTCGTGATGGTGGCGGCCTTTGTCGCAACCTGCTTCCCTGCCCATGGGCTGGCCAAAGTGTTGGGCAAGCTCTACCGCCGACAAGCCTTCTCCGATCTCTCCTATCTGTTTGGCACGTGCTGGCTCCTGGTGCTGACTCTGGAGCTGATACCAGGCATCAGTGCATCCAACGCAGGCCTGGCGTCCCTGATGCCCTTGCTGGCCTGGCTATGGATTCCCCTGTTGTTCCAATGGCTGCCGCAGCAGATGCCGCCGCCCCACTCCTGCCGGCCTCCGCGCCTGCTTGTGCTGCGGGTCTTCCGGCGAGGCGGACCGATGGCCTGGCTGTTTGATCATGTGGTGCAACGCTGGCGATTGATCGGACCCGTGCTGTTGATCACAGCCGCCGACCTGGCCTCACGAACCATTGAGCCCAACGAATTGGTGGCCTTCGTGGAGGGCCGCTTGCAGAATCGCTACATCAGCACTGATGACCAGCTCCGCACTCAGGTGGAGCAGATCAAGGACCAACCCGATCACGATGGGCGCTGGCGAGTGCATGAATTCTGTTGCTACGCCAACACCTGGAAACAAAGCCTGGATGCTCTGTTGAGTCGATCCGATGTGGTGCTGATGGATCTTCGTGGTTTCAGCAGCCGCAATGCCGGTTGCCGCCATGAGTTGAACCGCATCGGCCAGAGCAAGCATCTTGGGGCGGCTGTGCTGTTGATTGATCGCCACACTGATCAAACAGCCGCCCAGGAAGCGCTTGGATCCAATCCTGCTGCTTCCATCACTTGGCAACCCGCCGAACAACGACGCATCAGCGCAAATGCTGCCGTGCTTGAGCCGCTGTTGAAGCCTTTCTTCTCACCATCCAGGACTCTCTGAATACCCCATGGCCATGCTCGATTCCGACGCCTATCTGAAAGAACGCATCGACGACCAACTGAAGTGGCTCAGCAAGGCCAGCCGCAACAACAAAGATAAATTTCTTCGGCTGCGAATCCTGGAGGTGATCCTGGGCACGGGCATCACCATCTTCAGCCCTTTTGCAACGCATTGGGGTTGGAAGGGTGCACTGACAATGTCTCTCGCTGGGGGTGGCATCGCCGTGTGCGGTGCACTACTGGCGTTGAATCACCATCAAGAAAACTGGCTGCGTTACCGCGGCCTGGCCGAAGCACTGAAGCGGGAAAAATACCTCTTTCTAACTGAAACTCTCCCCTACGACGATGACGCCACAGCATTCCAGCGCCTGGTTTCGACCTGCGAATCTTTACTGAGTGCAGAAAACAATCAGTGGAGTCAGGAGATGAGCAAACTATCTGAGGCGAAGGCCATGGGAGCAACCAAGGCCAAACAAAGATCAAATAACTGAACATATGAGGCCCTGGAACCTAGACCTAAAAGCCTCTAGCCTTAAAAGGCTAGAAAATGAAGGCGCATAAGCAGGGACTAAAAATATAATTCTTTCCCTGGCGGTTTGTGGGCCCACCAAAGATCTTACCAATGAAAATCCACTATTCACAGAACAATCACTGGCTTTTCACACGTGATCAAAAACGATCCAAAAAATCTCAAAAGAAATGAAGCAAGCCCACTGTATTGAGGCAAATCAATGCTGTCCGGTGGATGGCCTCATCACATCCGCTCCAGCGTGGCAATCCCCAGCAGCCCCAGGCCAGCCTTGAGCGTGTCGGCCGTCAGCCGGCAGAGCGCCAGGCGTGAAGACAACGCCTCCGCCTCCGCCTTGCTGCGCTCGTAACCGTTGCGAAAACGCTGACCGACCATCAGCTCGTCTTCCGTGGCGACGCCGCTGCGCGCTCCCGCGACGAAGGCCGTTGACCAGTGGCACAATCGCTGGAGCTTGCGCATGCCGAGCGCCACCTGCAGCACCTCACGGACACCTTGAACGTTGACCCGTCGCATCTTCTCGGTGGAGACCCCGAGGTATTGCAGCGCGGCGAGGTGATGAATCTCCTCCACCTCGTCGCATGCGCGCCGATACTCCGCGCCCGACAAGCCCAGGTCGATGTCGAGGATGTCCCCCTCGAGGATCTCCGCCTCGCGCGCATGCGCGGCGTGCACGATGCGGCGAGCCTGTTCCGAGAGG
>CAJXNF010000082.1 GCA_913056375.1 uncultured Pseudomonadota bacterium
TTGGGAACGGAGTGGAGCCGTTTCGAACTCTCTCGTGCCGCCAAAAAGGTGATCTTGGTGGCTGATGAAATTGTCCACACAGACTGTATGAGACAATTCCCTAACCTAGTACGCATTCCAGATATCGTAGTTGATGCCGTTGTCTACTGGCCTTTTGCTGCCTGGCCACAAAGTTCACCAGGACTTTATGATGTGGATGAAGATCACATGCGTTCAATGAACAAAGCACTTGCGACGGAAGAAACCACTCAACAGTACTTGAAAGACTATGTGTTTAGCTACCAGAGTCACGGAGACTATCTGGACATGATTGGCAAGGAGACGAGAGAGAAAATCACCCAAACCGAAACCAGTTTTCTGATGGATCCTTACCGCAAGTGGATTCTTTCTGCAGATGAAATTGCAAAATTAGTTTCGGAGGGCGAGAGATGAACAGTCACAAGCTTGAATACACTCGCCAGGAAATGATGGCTATTGCCACGGGCCGAGAATTACGTGACGGCGAGTTGGCCATCTTTGGTGTGGGACTCTCAATGCTGGCTGGTTATTTTGCTCAGGCGCACCATGCACCAAATATTCGTGCAATGACGGAGGGTGGAGTTTACGGGGCAACTCCAGTCGGAGGACTCCCATGGGGGATTGAATGCAACCGGATCTCAGCGAATGCGACAAGCTTCACGAATGGAGTGGATGCACTTGGATTTCTAGTCGCTTCGGGACGCTGTGATGTCGGTATTATTGGAGCCGCTCAGGTCGATAAGTATGGAAACGTCAATACAACGGGAATTTGGGATGGGGAAATTGGAGATCACTATCGAGCGCCCAAAACTAGACTGACTGGTGCTGGAGGAGCAAACGATATTGCATGTGGAGCCGGTAGGGTTTTGATCATGGTAGCCCATGAGCCAAAAAGATTTGCAGAAAAAGTAACCTACATAAGCTCACCTGGATACTTGGATGGCGGGAATACTCGAGAGCGCTACGGTTTTGTAGGAGGTGGCCCCTCTGCAATTATCACGACTCTGGGTATCCTCAGACCTAACCCCAATACCAAGGAATTCCAACTCGATGCCTACTACCCTTTCTCAAACATCGAGGAAATCAAATCCAACACGGGTTGGGAACTGAAGGTCTCTCCAAGTGTGCATGTGGTACCAGAACCAACTGAGGATGAATTAAAAGCGTTGCGGAAAGTTGATGAAACTGGAGCGCTGCGCAAACAGTGAGGCAAGTGATCAATTTCTAAATTTAACCCAATCTGAGAAGCAAATGACTGAAGAAGCTTTGGTACTTCGCCACGACGATGAAGGCGTGACCACACTGACAATGAATCGACCGCAAGCACGGAATGCTCTCTCCCAAGGAATGCTGAGAGCGATGCTAGATGCCTTCATCGAGGTTTCTACAGATGAAACAGCCCGTGTCGTCATTCTGGCAGGAGCTGGCCCTGGCTTTTGTGCCGGACACGATCTCAAAGAGATCAAGGCTCAAAATTATTCACGAAATTACACAGAACAACTTTTCGCAGATTGTGCGGAGTTGATGCAAACGATCATCCGTCTACCCAAACCTGTCATTGCCCAGGTGCATGGAATAGCGACCGCTGCAGGAGCCCAACTTGTTGCAAGTTGCGATTTGGCGATTTCCTCACAAGAAGCCCGCTTTGCAACCCCAGGTGTTAATATTGGTTTGTTTTGTTCCACTCCAATGGTCGCTCTTTCCCGTAATTTATCAAACAAGCACGCGATGCAGATGTTACTGACAGGCGACCTGATTGATGCGCAAAATGCCTACAGAATGGGACTAGTCAATGAGGTTGTCGATGCCGAACAGTTGGAGTCGAAGACGATGGAACTTGCACGAAAACTTGCCTCCAAATCTCCACTGACTGTTGCTATCGGCAAGGAAGCCTACTACCGGCAGGCTGAACTGCCATTAAGTGAAGCGTATGATTATACGAAGGAGGTGATGGTTCGAAATCTAGAGGCTCGAGATGCTCAGGAGGGAATCTCTGCTTTCATTGAAAAACGCCATCCTGTCTGGTGTGGAAAATAATTCCATCCACGATAAGTTACGACTTCGCAGTAGGATTTAGAATCCCCCAATCAGAAACCGAGATATAAAAAAAACTGCCATGCCGACCACGATGGTTAGCAACAGGTTGTTTTTCCACCAACCAGCCAGAAAGGCTGCACAGGCTCCCAAAAGATGGGGATTTTGCCAACTAAATTGGACAGAATCTCCCTGGGGAATCAAAACGGCAGGAGAGACAATCGCCATCAAGACAGCCACTGGGACATACCGTAGCGCCCGTTCAAGAGGCTCCGGAATTTGTAAGGACCCCGCCAGTCCAAACGGAAGATAACGGACTAGAAAAGTCACCAAGAACATCCCACCAACCAACAAAAATTCATTCATTGGGCCTCACCTTCCTCAGTTATTCGATTACTAGCCAGTCTTTGTTCCAGAAAAAAACCAGTAGCTACTCCAGCTAACGCAGCGATCATCAGCCCGAGTTTGTTTGGCAATCCATGCAAAGCCTAACCTAGTCCTGAAGCAACGATGGCTGCGGTGATCATGGGGCGATTCTTCAGATAAGGCACAACGATGCCGATGAAGGTTGCAGACATGGCAAAGTCCAAGCCCCATTCCTCCAAACCTGGCATCACCCTCCCAAAGAAAATTCCGATCATCGTACATAGTTGCCAATTGAAATACATGATGAGCGCAGAGCCTAGATAGTACCAGTGCTTGTGGATGATTGGGGAAGGTTCGGCATAGTGTCGGACTGCTACCGCAAAGGTCTCATCGGTCAGCCAGAAAGCGAGCGGTATGCGCCAACGTTGAGGCAAGTGACGAACCTGCTGGAGCAGTGTGGTTGAATAGAGGAGGTGTCGTAGATTCACCACGAAGGTGGTCAACACAATGACGGGCCATGTGGCCCCAGCCGAGACCATTCCGAGGGCTATGAATTGAGCTGATCCAGCGAAGACAATCGCAGAAAAAGCCAAAGCACCCCAGAGAGAAAGTCCTCCACTCTCAGAGAGAGTCCCAAAGATAATTCCAAACGGAATTGCTCCGACGATCAATGGGAATGTATCCCGAACTCCCCTCCAAAACTCAGTTTGTGGTGTCGAATTCATGGGATCACATCAACCTAAGGCAGTCGATCATGGAAGTACTGACAGGCATCGCTCCCTTCAATGCAGAATAGGAACAGCAGTAACTTCACCCGACTGAACCTGCCAAAGCTCAGCGTAAGTACCCCTGAGTTCTAATAAGTCATCATGATGTCCTTCCTCAACCACCTGACCATCTCTCAACACCAAAATTCTATCAGCATGTCGGATTGTGGAAAGTCGGTGAGCAATAATCAACGCGGTCTTCCCTTTTGTGATTCTGGAAAGACTTTGTTGGATCGCCCTCTCTGTTTCAGTATCAACTGAACTGGTTGCCTCATCAAAAACCATGATCGGAGCATCTTTCAGGATCGCCCTGGCAATACTTAGACGCTGCCGCTGCCCCCCTGAGAGCCGAATACCTCGCTCACCCACCACCGTCTGATAATCATCTGGCAAGGTCATGACAAAATCATGTAGCTGAGCTGATTCTGCCGCAGCCTGGATTTGGGCTAGGTCTCTATTCGGGGAACCGTAGGCTATATTCTCCGCAATCGTGCCATGAAAAAGGTAAACATCCTGACTGACCAGGGCGATATGACTTCTAATGTCCTGCAGCGTCAGATCCCGTAGATCCAACCCATCGAGGCAAATCGCTCCACCAGATGGGTCATACAAACGCAGGAGCAACTTGATCAGTGTTGACTTCCCAGCACCTGTTGCCCCAGCAATACCGATCGTTTCACCAGACCGCACCTTGAAATCGAGGCCTCGCAAGACTGGCTCACCCCGACGATAGGTAAAATGGACTTGATCGAAGTGTATTTCTCCATGCATCGGTTCAGGAAGAACTCGAGGTTCGGCAGGATCTTGAATCTTGCTGGGAGTCTGCAGCAGGCCAAATGTCCTACGAGCACTGGCCTTGGCGCGCTCATACTCATCAAGGGTGATCCCCATTCGAGTCAAGGGCCACAACATGCGCTGGATTAACATTGAAAACAGTACCAACTCACCAACTGTCAGTACTCCTTTGTCTTCCAGAACCCAGTAACTTCCAAGCAGCAGAACCCCTCCAAAACCGATTGCCACTGCCATTCGAATGAGAGGGACATAGACCGAACTGAAGCGAATTGCAGCATGATTGGCTTTTTTGTATTCCAGTGATGCTTCAGAAACTCGTTGGGATTCAAATGCTTCTGCCGTGAAGCTCTTGATGACCAGGATACCTGCAATGTTGTTTTCCAGACGGCTGCTCAGCCCTCCAACTGCTTCTCGAACCCGCTTATAACGCGGTGAGATGAGGTTTTGATAAAACCAGCTTCCCCAGAGAATCAAAGGCACAGGAACCAAGCCAATCAGCGCCAACTGCCAAGAGACATCCACCAGTACAAAAATGGAAAATAAAAACAAAACCAGCAATTGAAGCAGTTCGTTGAAACCTGTGTTCAAAAACCTTTCAATTTGATTGACGTCATCATTGAGCATCGCCATGGTTTCTCCCATGCGGTGATTCTCAAAGAATTCAATCTCACGCTTCTGGATGTGGTTGTAGGCATCTGTCCGTAAATTGTGTTGGACTCGTTGAGCAAGGTTCATGAAGCCGTACTGGTAGGCCCATTCAAAAAGGCTCTCAAAGCCAAAAATGACAACGCCCAGTACCGCAAGAAAAACTGCAAGGGGCCATGGATCTGCAGTGCCCACAAGATTAGCAATCCATTCAGGGGGTTCTCGGCGGACAGAATCAATTACCCAGCCCACAAGAACTGGAGGCATCAAGTCGAGAATTTTGTTCAGAATGCTGTTAAAACAAGCCCAAGAAAACCAGCCCCGATGAGGTAGGATGTAGTACAGTAGGCTGATCATTGGATGCGGAGTGGAATTCATCTAGTAACTTTCCTTAAATACTTCGTAGTTTTGAATTGGGCCAAGCAGGCTCTCAACTCAATGTATGCAAATCCATTCAGAACAATTCTTGAATGACATTTTACCGGAGTTATCCTGCCTTAAATTCAATAATTTTGCACTTTCTCAAAAACGCGAGTTCACATGTCGTTTTTTTGTCGTGGTCCCTTGCTGTTCAGCATGCTTGGAATCGGAATTTTTGCTTGCAGCAGCAATCCACCCAATAATGTTGATTTCAGTTATCCAACCAACAAACGGCTGCATGTGATGGAACTTTGTGAGTTGCTCTACACCCCACGCTATGCTCGATACGTTGCTCCCTCTTTGGATTCGCGAGTACAAAAACTGGTTCCGGTTTCAAACGGTGTGATCGCCCAATTTTATGATGGACGCCGGTATGAAGTGCCATTGGACTCCCAGCTGCCTCCGGGCGAACACTATTGTGTCTTTGAATCCAATCCAACTCCCTGTGCATCTAACGATGAGGACTGGGACCGTCGCTGTGAGCGAAAAACTCCGATGCGTATTGACCGATTCGCCAACTGATTCCAAAACACTCCCCATGAATGCTTTGATTCTTGTTGATCTACAAAATGATTTCACTCCCAGTGGAGCGCTGCCGGTTCCTGAGGGCGACAGCATTGTTCCGCTGATCAATCAACTTCAGCAAAAGTTTGACCTGGTGGTAGCAACCCAAGACTGGCATCCCTCAGACCATCAGAGTTTTGCAGTTCAGCACGAGGGAAGACAACCGGGAGAATTGATTGATCTTCATGGAATACCGCAAGTCCTCTGGCCAATTCACTGCGTTCAAGAAACCGAGGGAGCCCAATTTATCTCCAATCTGGATCAGAGTAGGGTCAAAAGAGTTTTCCGCAAAGGTCAAAATCCACGAATTGACAGCTATAGCGGATTCTTTGATAACGACCACCAAAGCAGTACGGGAATGGGGGAGTATCTGCGTGAGCAAGGAGTAGACGAAGTATTTGTGGTAGGTCTGGCAACCGACTACTGTGTACGCTTTACGGCAGCAGATGCCGCTGAACTCGGGTTTCGAACTATCGTGATTTCAGATGCAACTCGTGGAGTGAACTTAATGACAGGGGATGTCGACCGTGCCCTTGTAGCTTTGCAGGAGCAGGGAGTCCGCATTCTTTTGAGTTCGGAGTTGCCCTGATCCCTCACAAAGATTTAAACAGTTCTTAAAAGCGCTAGAGGCTTCTGACGTAACGTTCGATGTGCTGCAAGACTAGCTGTCACAACGCTAAGGGCTACCACTGCCATCAAAGTAACCGCATTGCTCCACCAGTTGATTCTCCAGAGATTCTCGAAGACTACCCACGAAATGATGAAAGAAAAGACCAAGCTGAGTAGTAGGCCCGAAGCTGCTGCAAACAAAGCCAGCAGCCCAAACTCTGTTTGAACAATGCGCATCACAAGGGGGAATCGGGCTCCCAAGGTCTTGAGCAGATTCATCTCCCAAACCCGACTTTGCACTTCCTGCCGAGCGATAGAGTAAAGTACTACCAGACCAGCCAGAATTGCCAAATACGCCATAAAGTTAATTGCAAAGCTGACCTGATCAATGATTTCGAAGGCTCTCGCTAAAATTCTGGTTACATCAATCACAGAAATATTGGGATAGGCACGAACGATACTGTTTTGCAGAGAAAGTCGTTTCTCCGGGGGAACATTCCGAATACTGGCTAGGAAAACCTTGGGAGCATCTTCCAATGCTCCAGGCTGCATCACGATAAAGAAGTCTGGTTGAAAAGTTGTCCATTCCACCTTCCGCAAGTTAGCCACCTGGGCTTCAATCGGAATGCCGGCGATGTCAAAGGTCAACCGGTCCCCAACACGCCACTCACGCCAACTAGCAAACTCTTTTTCCAAAGAAACCTGAACGGGTTGATCCCCCATGAAATCATAGCTTCCGCTGAGTGGCTTACCTTCTACAATCCCAAGGTTCGCCTGATCCGCAGAAAGATAGGACAAGTTGTATGTGCGACTCCTTCGTCGACGTTCACGGTTTTCATCACGAACTACATCATCTCTGTCCTGTCCTTGGTAGATCTCTCCATTGACCATTGAGAGTCGGGCTCTCACCAGTGGAGAAAGGCTCTCTAGAGCAAAACCTTCTTGGGTGACCACCTCGGTCAGGCCTGCGATCTGTTCTTCCTGGATATCGAAGACAAAAAACGTTGGGACCCGACTGTCATCAGGTCGTTCCAGTTCTTCGACTAATCCCTGCTGCAACTGTGGAATCAGATTGATCAGCAGGGTTCCCAAGGACATTGACAGGAAACAGGAAATTGCTGCAACTCGGTTACGGTTCAGGCTGCGAAGAGCGATCTTGAAGACGGGTTTTTGACGATTCGAAAGATGCCCACAGGCCTTGAAGAGCAGCCAGGCCAACAACGCAAGTACTAGCAAGGCCCCCATGAAAAGCAACAAAAACAATCCCCCTCTTTTGAATCCGGCAACCCAGATCGTCAGCCCTCCATACACCAAAAGACCAGGTAAGTAGCTCACCAACTTCAACTTCCAGGTGTTACCACGACTGAACTCTCGACTAGTATCCCGTAGTAGGGCAATTGGTTGAACACGATGAATCGAAGTCAGTACAGGTAAACAGAAAATCAGGCTACCAATGGTTCCTAATACCATGGCGACAGCCAGACTGGCCCAAGGCATTTCTTGTTGAAAGCCAAGCGGAAGAAAATCTGAAACAAGATGAGGTAGAATCTGTAACAAGGCTAGAGATGCGAAGGCAGAGACAATCACAGCCATCCCACCCAGAATCAATATCTGACTGAGTAAAAGGAGATAGGTTGACCTTCTGGCGGCTCCCAAACTCATTAGAATAGCTATTTCCTGAAAACGGCTATGCAGATAATCACGGAATAAATAGGCTGCGCCCAATCCTGCTAAAAACAAAGCAACCAGCGAGACCATCCCCAGATAATCATTCAGATAGCCCAAGGCTCGGCCAACTTGCTGGCTTGCTCCGGCAGGCGTCTGAACTCTAAGCGAGTATGCTTCTTCCCCGAGTTCATCAAGATCCTTCTGTAATTTTTCAGCAGCTAGTTCTTCATCAATCCCTGGCGCTAACTTGTAATATTGACGGTGAAAAACCCGACTTTTTCCAACAGCTGTCAGGCCTGTGTTCTGGACCTGCTCGTAGCTCATGTAAATTCGGGAAGCCACTCCAAAAGTAGAGAAACTGGTTCCTGGATCCTGCAGAACTACGTCCGCAATCTTAAACATCTGGGTGCCAATCTGCAGGGAATCTCCTAGTTTCAAATCTAGGGAGGTCAGCAAGTCAGGATAGACCCAGATGACGGGCTCTTTCAGCGCTTGGGCAACTTCGCGAGGCCCAATGACTCCTTTTTCCTGAAGTTCCAGTTCTCCGTACAGAGGAAAACCGGTATCAACAGCAATGATCTGTGATAAGCGTGAATTGACTCCACTGGCAGACATTGACACAAAGGAGATCTGGCGACTCTGATCGATCGGTTCAAGGCTCTTGCTAATTGTGCGGAGTTCTTCTTCTGTGAAGGGACGAGTTGCATTGACCGCAATGTCAGCGGTTAGAATCCCTTTCGCATTACGCCCCAGGTGACTTTGGATTGATGAATTGAAAGAATTGAGCGCTAAAAAACCTACCAACCCAATTGCCAGATTCAGGACGAAGAACGCACTGAATTTACGGTTGTTACGGATTTCTCGCCAAGCCAGTTTGAACCAGATCTGCATAGCCCTTTAATCAAAGAAAAGAGAAAGAAAATGAGAAGATTATCAAAACGTTGATTTTAAACACCCTTACGCCGACAGCGCTCACTGCAGTAACGAACCTGATCCCAATCACGAGCCCATTTTCGCCTCCAAGTGAATGGACGCTGGCAAACAGGGCAAACTTTCTGGGGTAGGTTCGATTTTTTGTGTGGCACGGTAGCTAAATAATCAGAATACCATGAAATGTGAGATTGCTTTGAGAAAATAAATAAACTCCTTCTGCAACGCTCAGACCCTACGAAGCATGTGGGTATTTGCGTTGCATCTTGGAAGGGCTCTTGTATCTTGCTGCTTTTACAAAACCTTCGAAAACTCTTTAACTATCTTCCCAGTCGCCCCGGAGAGTTGATTGAACGAAC
>CAJXNF010000083.1 GCA_913056375.1 uncultured Pseudomonadota bacterium
CACGTCCTTCACGATAGAGTTGAGCCAGCCGCACACGGTTCACCAAGCCGAGGCGCAGACCAGGATACTGGAACTGCAAGCGTGGAAGACGTCGCCAATCGGCCAGAGCAGTCAGCGCCAGCCAGGGAATGCCCTCATTACCCACTAGCAGCAACAGGGATTCATGAAAGAGTGCTTCCTGCTCGCTCCGAGGGAGAGACCACAGCTGGTCAACCTCCCTGGGCAACAGGGGCAACTGATATCGACGAGCCAGGCGCTCCAGGACCACATCTTCCAACGTGGGGTGCTCCTTGAGAACCCGCTGTAGCCGAGAAAAATCAGCTAGCGATTCTTCTGCATCTTCCAGCTGGTAAACCAAGTCTCTGGGCAGTACTCCCTCCTGGCGCAACCACTTGAGCAACTGCATTCAGCGGCTCCTACGTATGCTGTGAGCCTTCGAGATCTCGATGAAAAAGATTTCGCTTTGTCTGGATTCCGTTACCATGGTTTCTCTTCAAAAATCCCAACTCAACAGGAGTATTGCTCGATGGTTCGCATCACAAAAGTCTACACCCGTACCGGAGACACTGGCGAGACCGGACTCGTTGGCGGAACCCGTCTACCCAAAGATCACCCTCGAATCGAAGGTTTTGGCACTGTCGACGAACTGAACAGCTGCTTGGGGTTAGTTCGCAGTTTCAATGCTCAAAAGCCACAATCCGAGCGTCGAGACAAGCTCGAGCTGATCCTACAGGCAATCCAACAGAAGCTCTTCGACATGGGTTCCGAACTGGCCACACTGCCAGGTGACGAGTACCCCGGACAGATCAAGCTGGAGGAAGCCGATGCCGCTTGGCTGGAAGAAGTGATTGATGCGATGAACACCGAACTGGAACCCTTGAAGAGCTTTATCCTGCCGGGAGGAACACCACTCAATGCCTTCCTGCATCAGTCTCGCACCACTTGTCGTCGGGCAGAGCGTGCGGTCCTGCGTCTACACCGAGTTGAACCCATCAATCCAGCAATTCTGAAGTATCTCAACCGCCTCTCTGATGCCTTGTTCGTCTTTGGTCGCTGGGTCACAGCCAAGCTGGATGAAACCGAACTGCTCTGGCAACCTGGCAGCACTCGCCCTGACTGGCGTTGGTCAACTAACGACTGAAGCCACCTTCTGACCATGCCGGAAAAGCATCCTCCTGAACAACTGCTACAGGCGCTCTGGTGTCTGCCTGTTGCCACGGAGTTTCAGACCACAACCGGCGAACAGTTGCGAGTCGAGTTTCCTGGTTGGCTCAATTCCGGAGCTGGTCCGGATTTTCTGGAAGCTCGGCTCTGTCTAGGCGATCAACAGCTTTATGGTGCTGTCGAATTCCACACCCACACTCGGCTCTGGCAGGCACATGGACACCCCGACGATCCAGCCTACCAGCAGGTGATCCTGCACGTGGTGCTCTATCACGACCCTCGGCTTCCTCCATTGGTTCGTGAAGACGGACAGACGATCCCAGTTGTTGAACTGGCCACCCAATTGCCGGAAAAGTGGGAGCAACTTGTACCTGATGGTGCTGCACTGCTCAAAGAGTACGAGCGCTTGCCCGGACACTGTGGCAGCTTATTGCCTGAAATTGGACAGCAACGTCTGCGCCTGCTTTTGCAGGAGGCCACCGAGCAACGCCTACAACAAAAGATGCTGCCCATTCAACAGGCCTGGAACACCGCAGAACCGGAGGAACTGCTGCACCGCGCTTTGTTTGCTGCACTGGGAGCCCCCAACTGGAGCGCCCCCTTTGCCGAGTTGTCACAGCGCCTGCCTTGGTCGGCTCTACAATCGTGGCTACGTCAACCTCCCCGCAGTGCTCGTGCTGAATTGCTGGCTCGCTGGTTTGGACTGTGTGGATTGCTTCCAGAGACCCCACCAAATGCTGCAGATCTGCATCGAGAACACGCCCACTGGCGCCAGATCTGGGAACGTTTGGAGAATACCGATCGCTTGAGCGCTCCACGTCGAGAGGGTCGACGTCCCCAAGGACGCCCGGAACGCCTGCTCGTTGGTTGGTTTCATCACCTTCAGCGAGTTACACCACTCGGATTGTTGCGTTTCTGGCTACAACAACTGAAAACGCTGGAGCCATTGGCCACCACGGACACGTTACGACAGACCCTACTGCAGCTAAGTGATCAGGCCTTTCATACCCCAGACTGGGAACCTTGGCGCAAGCATGCTGGCTTTGCGCAGACAGCGATCTTGCCCGATCAGCAGCTGCTAGGAGAACAGCGCCAGGTGCTGCTCTGGGTCAACGGTTTGCTTCCCTTTTTCCTGGCCTATGCTCGACAGCACCAGGAACCAGAACTGGAGTCCCTGCTCTATCGTCTGTTATTGGTGTTGCCTCCGGAGCCAGAAAATCGGCACACGCGCTTCCTGCGTCAGCGTCTCTTTGCCTTGGAAGCCCCCACCTTCCCTCTGAGCAACTGCTCGATGCAACAAGGAATGCTGCAGCTTGCCAAGGACTTTTGCCACAACTTCCACCAGGGTTGCCACCGCTGTGAGTTGGTCACTCTGCTGCAGGAAGGAACTTCACAACCACTACCCTGAGATCGCATGTCGGACTGGAAGGAAATCGCTCAATTCGCCCAGGAAATCGCTCGTGAAGCGGGACACCTGATTCGTCAGGAACGTGAACAGCAAACTGTTTCACTCAACTACAAGACCCATCAGGAGTTGGTCACTTCGGCAGACCTGAAATCAGACCAACTGATCCGCAGTCGCATTCAACAACGCTTTCCAGAACACCAGATTCTCTCGGAAGAGCTGGCGCCCGATTACTCTTCACCGGAGTTGCTGCAGAGCCAATTGTGGATCATCGATCCAATTGATGGAACCGTCAACTACGCCCGTAATCACCAGATGTGCGCGGTCTCCATCGCTTACGCAGAAGCAGGTCAGGTACGGGTCGGGGCCGTCTACTGTCCCTTCCTCGAAGAACTCTTTCATGTTATCCAGGGGGAAGGTTCCTATCTCAACGAACAGCGACTGCAGATCACTACGCAGACAGAGTTGCGGGGTGCCTTGATCGGTACCGGTTTTCCCTACAATCGAGAGGAGCGACCTAAGCTGATTCCAAAGTTTCAGAAGATGCTGGAGAGTTGTGGCGACATCCGCCGGATCGGGGCAGCCTCTCTGGATATCTGTTGGATTGCGGCAGGACGGATGGATGGATTTTTTGAGACGCTCAGTCCCTGGGATTTTGCGGCAGCCCAGCTGGTTGTTCGGGAAGCTGGTGGGAAGATCGGCCACATCGGCGAGGTGCCCCCGGGCGTTCCACCAGAACTCTATGGTCTGGATCTGATCGTTGGGGCACCTGCGATCTTTGACGAGATGCAACAGGTGTTGCGCTCTGCCTGATCAGGCGAAGCAGCTGTACATCTTCTGAACCAGCGCCTGGTTGTAACCATGAGAGGTCATGTTGGCCACCACCCGACCACGCAGTGGATAGCCCAGCAGGAACAGGTCACCAATCAGATCAAGGATCTTGTGTCGGACAAACTCATCCGTAAAGCGTAGTTCGGTGTTGATCACCTTGCCGTCATAGATGATGATGTGCGAGTTGAGATAGCCGCTACCGACCTTGCCCATCTTCTGAGCCATGTCGATGTTCTGAAAGGTGTTGAAGGAGCGGGCTGGCGCAATTTCATTCAGGAAGGAATCCTGCTCTGCGTTGAAGGTCAGTTGTTGTTCCAGGATCGGTGGTGGGTAGTTGACCCGCATCGTCACTTCGAAACCATCATAGGGTTCCACGTAGAGATACTTCTGGTCCGGGTCTTCTTCACCGATGCTGAGTTTTTCGCAAATCACCGCTTCTGTCACCTCGGCGTCCTGATCCACGGTTCCGGCTTCGTCAAGCAATCGGGCAAAATCGAGAGCCGAGCCATCCACATTTGGGATCTCCTCGTCGGCCTTGATCAACACGTTGTCCAGCCCAGCCATCGACAAAGCAGCCATCAGGTGCTCCACCGTGCGGACACGTCGATTCTCCCGGGCCAGCACCGTAGAGTTGGCGGTAAAACTCTGCTGGCTCTGTGCATGCTGGTAATCTTCCAGGCTGGTGATCCGGCCAGGAATGGAGATGCCGTCGAGGGTTTGAAACTGAATCCCACTGTTAGGAGGAGCTGGACTGAGAATGATGCCCGTGTTGCGACCACTGAGCAGACCCGTGCCATTGAGGACCACGTTGTCGCCAAGAGTACACTGGGGACGTCCAGACTTGCGCAGCTCTACGGATTGCCGATTGGTTGCGGGCTGGTAGGGTGCTGTCTCGATCCGGGTGTCGGAAGGCAGAATCGCTTCCTCGTCTGGTTGAGTCGCTCGCAAGGCACCGGTGATCTTGTCCAACAACACATCCAGGTGCAGTGGCTTTTCCAGAAAGTCTCGGGCTCCCAGCTTGATCGCGCTGACAGCCGCTTCAATCCCGGCGTGTCCACTCATCATGATCACGGGCAGCTCGGGCTGTTCGTTGCGCAGATTCTTAAGGATCGCCATGCCGTCTTCGCCAGGAAGCCAGATGTCGAGTAGCACCAAGGACATTGGCTGCTCTTTCAGAGCGTCGTAAAATTCCTGCGCATGCGCACAGCAGCGTACCGGATAGCCCTCATCTTCAAGTACGGCGGCCAGACTACTACGAATCGCCGGTTCATCATCAACGACCACGATTGGATTCATGCGACTCCTGCAGGAAAGGATAACAAGGCGGATGGAATTGTCGGCTAGTGTGCACTCATCATACCGAGCTTTGGCAGAAATAGGGCAAGAAAATCTGCAAATCTTGACCATTTGCTGGAATCACCCCCCATGAGCGAGAACTACGCTTCACCAGACTCCACCTTGCTCCAAGTGGATCAACTGACACTTGAATTTGGTGGATTGCGTGCACTGGATCACCTGAGCTTTCAGGTCCAATCCCAAGAAATTCTGGCGCTGATTGGTCCCAACGGTGCTGGCAAGACCACCTGCTTTCAGTGCATAACGGGCTTTCTTCCTCCAAAGCTTGGGGAAATACACCTGCATCCTCCCCATCATCAAACACAACAGCTGAATGGCCTCAAACCCTACCAGATCGCTCAGCTGGGTGTCGCTCGTACCTTTCAGAGCATCCGCCTATACGAAAAACAGAGTGTGCTGGAGAACGTGATGATGGGGCGTCAGATCCGCACCAAAACTAGTATGTTGGGTGTGCTCCTGCGAGATCGACGCACCCGCGCAGCAGAACAGCAGATTCGTGAGGATTCCTTTCAACTGCTAAAGCGTATGGAACTGGAGCAGTATGCTCAGGCAACTGCAGACAGCCTACCCTATGCAGCCCAACGGCGTTTGGAGATTGCTCGGGCGCTGGCTACCGAGCCCTTTCTATTATTGCTTGATGAACCAGCAGCTGGTTTGAATCGGCAGGAGACAGAAGCACTGGACGAGCTGCTGGTAGAGCTTCGGAAAGAATTTCAGCTGACGATCCTGCTGATCGAGCATGACATGCAGCTGGTGATGAAGATTTCAGACCGAATCATCGTGCTGGACCATGGACGCAAGATCGCAGAAGGTCCACCGCAGGAGGTTCGCCAGCACCCTGAGGTGATTCGAGCTTATCTTGGGGAACAGGCCATCTCATGATGCTGGATCTACGCAACTTGGTGAGTGCTTATGGCAACATCCTCGCTCTGCAGGGCGTCTCTCTTCATGTGAAACCGAGTGAGATCGTGACCATCCTGGGCAGCAATGGCGCTGGCAAAACCACCCTGTTGATGGCCATCGCCGGGCTGGTGCCTCCCCACCAGGGAGAAGTTCTGTGGGAAGGAAGACCAATTCAGCAACTGACTCCAGATCAGATCAAAGCGCTGGGCATTGGGCTGGTTCCTGAAGGACGACGTATCTTCCCAGAATTCACCGTGCTGGAAAATCTGCGAATGGGAGCCTACCTGCGTCGCGATCAGGAACACATCCGAGAGGATTTGGAGCGAATGATGGAGCTCTTTCCGATTCTGCACCAACGACAGTCACAGCTCGGAGGAACCCTCAGCGGTGGTGAGCAACAAATGCTGGCGATCGCTCGGGCCCTGATGGGACACCCCCGACTGCTGCTGCTTGATGAACCATCTCTCGGACTAGCCCCGATGATTGTCCAGCAAATCTTTGAGATCCTGCGTCAAATCCACCAGCAACAACAAACGACCATCCTGCTGGTCGAGCAGAACGCCCACCTGGCTCTCCAACTCGCAGATCGAGGCTATCTCCTAGAAAATGGCAAAATTCAATTGACCGATACAGCGGCAAACTTGCTGGATAATGAGGCTGTTCAGCGGGTCTATCTTGGTGGGTGAGGATAACCCAAAAGATCAAATGAATCGTTGACTGTTTCAAGGAAGACTTCCAAAAATCTCCTCAAAGAACCCCAATTCCTCTACAAGCCCAGGAATCCTGTTTGTTCTTCTCCCCCAGAGAGAAAGTAGCCAAAGGCCGGATGAGGGAATTCCCGCAAGTTCCTAATTTTTTCTAAACTTCATCACTGTCTCTAGCGGTTCCCTGTCAAAGAATTCAGCTTACAAAAAAAGAGCATCTGACATCGAAATGGGGCCTATTTGATTGATCATCTAAAAAATTATGGGCATCTTTATGAAGAAAACCAATTCTTGATGACCTGATATTGGATTTAGCCATGAATGTTGCCGTACATCAACTCAAAGCCAATCTGTCTCGACTGTTAGCAAGGGCGCAATCTGGAGAAGTGATTGAGGTGACCTCACATCGGAAACCCATCGCCCGCATTGTCGGTGTCCCCGAACCAACTGGAGCACCCCTCGATTCTCTGAGGTCTTCTGGAGCGCTGAGTTGGAATGGCAAAAAGCCTGTGCTTGAAGAGCCTCTTGCCTTGACCGACGCTGGCAAATCCATCAGCAGTTTGATCTTGGAAGATCGCCGGTGATCCTGTTTTGTGACACTTCTGCGCTGATCAAGCTCTATGTTCAGGAGGAGTGGAGTTCGGCAATGCGAGGAGCTGTCAACGAAGCCTCAGTGGTCGCGGTTTGTCGGGTTGCCTGGACAGAAGCGATGTCTGCGCTGGCTCGCAGAGGAAGAGAATTTCCAGAGGAACTGCCCCTGTTGGAAAGAGTTCGGGATCACTTTCGCACGGACTGGGAGAGCTATGCCAAGGTTGAAGTCAGCCAAGCCTTGGTGGAACAGGCTGGAGAATTTGCAGAGATCTTTGCGCTGCGGGCTTACGACAGCATCCAATTGACGGCCGCTAACGTCCTGCAAACAGAAATGCCCGGGAATGTGAGTTTCGCTTGTTTTGATCAGCGTCTACAAAAAGCGGCTCAAGTGCTGGGTCTGTTGCCTCTTGACCTGGATCGTTTAAACCAGATTTCTTCCTGAAAAACGTTGAGCACACTTCCTCCAAAGTTCCAGGTGCTACTCAGCCCAAGACGAGCAAGTGGCCGACAGGCCGGATGAGAGAAGTCCTGCAAGCCTTTCATTTTCCTCACTTTTCTTCATCTGCAACAATCCCTCACCCACCACTTGCGTGGTCCCCCCTCTCCCAAAACGGGCTATGGTATGCACAGATCTTTTTGTGATTGTCCGTTGACAGAGACCTTGGATTTTGTGAACTTACTGACTTTTTCTGGAGTGGCCTGATGTCTCTGTCTTTTCTACCGACCCTCGAGTTCAACCTACCCGACGCACGCCTAAAAAAAGTGCCTCTGCACTCTGTGAGCGGATCCAATCCCAACAGAGCCTTTGTCTGCGTCAATTGGGAGCCAACCGAGCTGGCGAAGTTCGCTTCGGCAGACTCTTGAAGAACCCACGAGTGCCTGCCCAGGGTCTAGCCGAAGGCTTCTACCAGGGACTCTCCGAGATACACGCTGCCCATGTCTTGCTGCTACAGGACAGCAGCACCTTCACCCTCTCCAAGTACTCCAGCAAGCACGCCGACTTTGGCCGCACCAGCGCTGGCCAGAAAGGACGGGGCTTTCACCTACACCCCACCCTGGCGGTGGATGCCGAGCAGGAAGATCTCTATGGACTGGCCCACCTGCACTGGTGGACTCGCTCTACTCGGCAACCCAGCCAGAAGGAAGACCCGATTGAACAGAAAGAGAGTTACCGTTGGTTGGCCTCTCCGCTCCGGGCTCGTCAGCGCATCCCCGCCAGCGTCAAAACCACGATGGTGGCCGACCGGGAGTCTGATATCTATGAACTCTTCGAACGCTTGCCACCCCAGGGCGTGGAAGTTCTCCTGCGGGCAGCCCAGGACCGCAAGCTGGCCTTTGCCCAGGGAGAGCGGCTATTCCACTGGATCAGCGAGCAACCCCTGCAGGGGCAAGTCGATTTGATTTTGCCGGCCATCCCTGGGAAGCGACAGGCTCGCCAGGCCAAGTTGCAACTACGCTTTGGTCGACTGAGCATCCTGCCTCCGGGCCGTCTGCAGCCACAGAGTCAACCGATTGACCTCTACTTTGTCGAAGCCCTGGAGTCTGCTGAGAGCGTGCCTGCCAAAGAGCAGCCCGTCCACTGGCGTTTACTGACCACCCATTGTGTGCAGGACCTCCAGCAAGCCCAAGTTTGCCTACGCTGGTACCGTCAACGCTGGCAGATAGAACAACTGTTCCGGACCCTCAAAAAGCAGGGACTGCGTCTGGAGAGTTCCCAGTTGGAGAGCCGAGAGAGTTTTGAGAAGCTGACAGTCCTTGCCGTAGGGGTCAGTGTGCGCACACTGCAGTTGGTCCAGGCTCGTGAGGGTAGTCAACTCAGGGTGGGGCAAGTCTTCTCGGTGAAAGAGGTCGAAGTCCTCAGAGTACTCTCGACAACGTTAGAGGGCAGGACCAAGCAGCAGCAGAACCCTCATCAGGGGAGTTCGCTGGCTTGGGCAGCCTGGATCATTGCTCGACTCGGTGGTTGGAAGGGACATGCCCGGGAGCGCAAGGCTGGGCCGATCACGATGTTCCATGGCTTGCAACGCTTTGAGCAACTCAGTGAAGGCTTCCAACTCGCACAGCAGCAAAAAGATCTGTGCATACCATAGCGCCCCGTTGGGAGAGGGGGGACCGCATCAGCGGTGGGTGAGGGATTGGATCAGATGAGAAAAAAATGAGTAAAATTAGAAATTTGCAGGAATCCCCTCATCCGGCTTTCAGCCACCTTCTACCTG
>CAJXNF010000084.1 GCA_913056375.1 uncultured Pseudomonadota bacterium
CAAAAACATTTTGATAAATCTCTTTCACCACCTCTGGTTTGTGGTTATGAACCGTCATCACTAAGTCAACTCCAGCAGCCTTTAGCATACGTGCATAGAGTTCTGCGGAACAAGGTTGTCCAACAAATTTCACCTTGGACGTAAAATCTAATGCTTGTGGATGGTTACGAGTTCTTGGTCCACGGTCTTGGGCGGAATAGAAAAGATCTGGTTCGACCAAGGCAACAAACTCAGCTCCATTTTCTTTGGCAGCTGAAGCAAGCAGGCAATTGCGCATCGCCAATTCATTGCGAGTGTAGTGTGCGGAACTGGTGGAGAGGATATATACAGACTTGCCCTGTAGCCCAAAACCAAGATTCTCCTCGGTCGGATCATCCAGCAGGAAGCGAGGACAAAACTCGCTGTTGACGAAGGTTTTTAGGCCAACAATATCAGAGATATCAATTTTTTGAGAGCGGGCGTGGGCGACACCGATTGCAAATGAAGCGTCACTCACATTTGAGACAAGCAGATAATTGCTGTGATGATCCATCAAAGTTCTTGCTCGCAGAAGGACCTGCCTGATCCCTCACAGATCAAGGCAGGCTAAAAGTTGAAGAACGTGGTCAGTCCCCCTGCAAAAAGATATATTGAGAACCTTGTTGAGTTCTCACCAACAGCAAGATTCCATCTTGCAGGGAAAGTTCACTGCCCACACGCCGAAAATCAGCTAGATTAGCTATATTCTGGCGGTCCATTTCCACCACCAGCATCCCAGCTCTCAGTCCTGCTTCAGAGGCTGAAGAATCTGGTTCTACTTCAGTAATGACAACACCGCCTTGTACTTGTGTAAAGCCCAAGCGTTCTGCCATCTCTGGAGTCAATTCTTGAACTGAGAAACCAAGTTGTGGAGTTGGTGTAGGAGGTTCTTGAGGAATTGCCATTCTTGATGGCTGCTTCGGTCGCTCATCCAAAGTCACCATCATTCGCATTGGGGTACCATCACGAACTAGTTCCAACTCAACAGTTGCATCTGCTCGGGCGTCAGCGATCTCATTTCTCAGAGCGTTGCTGTTCTCAACAATTTCACCGTTGAGTTTCAGAACCACATCTCCTTTTTGAAGTCCTGCTTTTTCGGCAGGTGTCCCCGGCATAACCCCCGTGATCAATGTCCCCTTGTTATCCTTCAGCCGAAAGGCCTTGGCTAGCTCAGGGGTGACATCTTGTATCCCAACACCCAACCATCCCCTGGAAACTCGGCCCTCATCAATCAGGTCATTCATAATTCGGCGAGCCATATTGATCGGAACCGCAAAGCCGATTCCTTGATAGCCTCCACTTCTGGTGAAGATCGCCGTATTCACCCCAACAATCTTGCCCTCCAAATTAATTAAGGGACCACCGCTATTTCCGGGATTGATCGCAGCATCTGTTTGAATGAAATCTTCGTATTCAGTAATTCCAATTCCGGTGCGCCCCTTGGCACTGACAATTCCAAAAGTCACCGTCTGTGTGAGGCCAAATGGATTTCCTACAGCTATGACGGACTCGCCAACCAAAATTTCCGTTGAGTCTCCCATCGCCAGCACAGGCATACCCTCCCCGTCAACTTTGATCACGGAGATATCTGACTCGGGATCAGTACCGATTAACTTGGCCTCAAGTTCCCTGCCATCAAACAATTGAACAATGATCTTATCCGCTTCTCCTACCACATGGTGATTGGTGAGAATGTAGCCATCTGAACGGACAATTGAACCCGATCCCATTCCTTCCTGACGGAATCGGTCATTTCCTCGACCTCTTGGGGGTCGCATACCTGGAAAGAAACGCTCAAAGAACTCATCATTGTAGAGATCGAGAGGATTATTCGGAGTATTTCTGCCAGTGTTTGCAATCTCCTTCTCAACCTTGATGTGCACAACAGCTTGCTGAACGTTCTGTACTAGGGCAGCTCGAGTCTTCGAAGCCCGAATCAAAGCCTGCAGGTCATCTTTTGACTGAGCCTGTACAGAACCTACTGAAACAGCAGCCCCAACAGCAATGACGAGCAGGAGTAAGAAAGTCTTAGGAAGCGAAATGGGGGAGGATGGAAACAGTTTCGGATGGGAGTAACTAATCATTTACGACCTCAAATTGGATGAAGATAGAATGATTTTCATGACACCCAAATATTGTAACTGCTTCTCTTCGGTTGTCAGTAGGCAATTGCAAAAATTACTTCTTGCTTGGAGGGTTCCCCAGTCAAAATGCACTTACCGGCTTCGGGCTGATCGTTCAGAGGGATGCATCGAATCGTTGCCTTGGTCTCATTTTTGATCTGATCCTCGACTTCTCTCGAACCATTCCAGTGAGCCCTGATAAATCCACCTTCCTGCTCAAGAATCTCCTTAAATTCTCCGTAATTCTTGGCTGTTCGGGTATTTGCCTCGCGGAAATCAAGAGCTCGCTGATAAAGATCCTGCTGGATTTGCTGCAAAAGCCTCATCACATGATCTGCAATCTCATCCAAGGGCACTAATTTTTTATCACGCACATCTCTTCGTGCCACCATTGCAGACTGCTGCTTGACATCTCTTGGACCAATTTCCACCCTCACTGGCACACCTTGCTGAATCCAATGGAAGAACTTATCTCCAGGTCGAAGATTGTCTCGATCATCAATCTGAATTCTCAAGTGATCCAAATGTTCTGCTAAACGTTGCTTGATCTTCTCGGCAAACTCAAGCGTCTGACTCCGTTCCTGATCGTTTGCAAAGATGGGAACTAGAGCAACTGCCACCGGGGCAATACGAGGTGGTAGAATAAGACCGTCATCATCAGAGTGGGTCATGATCAGTCCCCCAATCATGCGTGTGGAACTTCCCCAGCTAGTAGTCCATGCTAGTGATTGCTGGTTGTTTCGATCCAAGAACTGAATTTCAAAAGCCTTGGCAAAATTTTGCCCCAGATTGTGGGAAGTCGCACTCTGAAGAGCTTTACCATCCTGCATCATCGCTTCCACAGTGTAAGTAGACAGAGCACCGGGAAACTTCTCAGCCTCTGATTTCTGGCCAGGAATTACAGGAATTGCCAGATCGTCCTCCTGAAAGCTTCGATACACCTCCAGCATCTTGAGTGTCTCTTCCTGAGCTTCCTCGTAGGTTTCATGAGCAGTATGTCCCTCTTGCCAAAGGAACTCGGAAGTCCTCAAAAAAAGTCGGGTTCGCTTTTCCCAACGCATCACGTTAGCCCACTGGTTGATCAAAACCGGCAGATCTCGATAGCTATTGATCCACTGCGCATACATGTGGCCAATCACTGTTTCGGAAGTTGGACGAATGACCAATGGCTCTTCCAGTTCTTTACCTCCCCCAATGGTCACCACCGCACACTCTGGGCTGAATCCCTCAACATGCTCAGCTTCTCGGTTGAGGAACTCTTGTGGAATCAACAATGGGAAGTAGGCATTTACATGTCCCGTTTCTTTGAACATTCTGTCCAGCCGAGCCTGCATCGCTTCCCAGATCGCAAATCCGCTCGGACGAATGACCATGCATCCCTTGACAGGAGCGTAATCAGCCAGCTGTCCTGCTTTGATAACATCTAGATACCACTGGGAGTAGTTTTCACTTCGTGGGGTAATATTCTTGGCCATGAGATGACTTCTCTATCACTTTAATTACAAATCTTTTTTGAAAACCCTAAATACCGCATCTACAGAAGACTGACAAGCACAACTAGGAAAAATGTTAGAAGAATCCAATTTGCCAAAGCAGCATCGCCAATAGATAGGAGGCCACCAAGCCAATCCCACTAATCAACGCACCAATTTGCAGAAGTTGTCGATTTTCGAGTAGTCCTGTTGCATAAGCCATCGCATTTGGAGGTGTGCTGACTGGTAACGCCATCGCGAGCGAACAAGAAAAGGTGACCAGCAGAACTAGCAACTTTGAACCACCAATTTCGCCAAGGGTACTCACTGTTGCCCCAAGAGTTGCCATAATCGGCAGTAGTAAATTTGCCGTTGCAGTATTGGAGATGAATGTCGACATCAAGAGCCCCATCACTGTTGCCATCACTACAATCATCAGTGGAGACAATTCAGCGAAAGGAATATTGGTGACAAGAGTTTGGCTTAGTCCTGTTGACTCCAGACCAAGTCCCAAAGCGATTCCTCCAGAAATCAGCCATAAGACATCCCAACTCAAATTTTTGAGGTCTTGCTTCCCGATTACTCCGCTGACTAGAAAAACAGCTACAGGAATCATCGCAACCACATAAGAATTCATCCCATGCAAGGAACCTGTAAGCCAGAGCAGGATGGTCAGGGCAAAACAAATATAAACAACCCAAGCGCGAGGAGTACGGCGAAACTCACTCTCAATTACTAGCTTAATCCGTTCTTGTCTAGAAGGCAGTAGAGCCACTAACAAGGTCCAAGCAATGGCAAGTAAGCAGATTGAAAAGGGCACCCCGAAAGCCATCCATCCACCAAAACTGATAGCTTGCTCACCTACCAGATACTTCATGGCAACCGCATTAGGTGGTGAACCAATTGGTGTTCCAATTCCTCCGATGTTTGCAGCTAATGGAATGCACAGAACCAGCGCTGTCCTGCCTAAGTCATCATTTGGAAACAGTCGGAGAACAGGAGTTACAATCGTGATCATCAAAGCTGTGGTCGCCGTGTTGCTCATGAACATCGAAAAAACCGCTGTAATGATCATCATGCCAAGCATGACAAATTTTGGGGATTCACCAAAAGGCCTGAGAAATACCCGAGCGAGATTTACGTCCAGATGGTACTTTGTCGCAGCCATCGCCAAAAAGAAGCCTCCCAAAAAAAGCATGATGATGGGAGAAGCAAATGTAGTGAGTATATCTTGGTAGGGCAGTAACTTTCCGATCTCCTCAATACTACTGGAGTCTCTAAACCAGATAGGCCCTTTGTTGGAAATCAACAACAATTCTAGTCCGATCAGTAAAACAGAAGTCGCAAAGATGGGGATAGGTTCAAGTACCCAACAGAGAACTGCCAGGGTGAAGATGGCAAGCATTCGTACTTGTACTACGTCAATTCCTTGAAGCACTTGATTCATGGGTAACCAGAGCACTAACAGAGGTACTGCCACACAGATCAAGGCTTTGGTCATCTAAAATCTAAATGGGTGGGGTTCTGGTTTCGCAGGTGATGCAGAATGATGCCTTCGTCCAGTACAAAGGCGTAGGGCAGGGGATGTTCTACAAAGCGGACGACATATTCGCTGAGGATCTTGATCACGGTTTTGGCAAAGTCACCGGGCTGCCAGGGTGCTAGTTGGCAGTAGTCCAAGCCACCGTGATTCAGAGCTCTGAGGATTTTTTTTGAGTCTAGGGTTTCGCAAACAAGAATTTTTCGCGCATCGGATGTGTGGGAGTTTTCATGTAGACGAACGATTAGATCCACGCCATCTGCTCCAGAAAATGCATCACTGCAAATCAACAAGGACAGAGATGCTTCTTCATGCAGAGTAGAATTCAAGTACTCTTCCGCCTCTTTAACAGTCCCGACACATTTTAAGTGGAAGTGGCTTTCCAGAAATGACAGTTCCTGCTTTACCGCATCCAGTAATGCCATCTGTTCTAGACAGATCAATATATGCAGATTCGTCTTCATCAAGAATTTGGTTTATAATGAGTATTTTTGCTGACTCAGCCGTGTTGAATTAGAGCGAGATCTTGATGAGAGATTTTTAAGGGATCAACGGAAGGATATCTTGGAGGGAGAGAGCGGTCTCAAAAGGACCGCTCTCATCATCAGCTTAAGTCTAGTCAGCCTCGAACTCAAAAACTTCACCTTCTTCACGATATTCATTCAGCTTGTTTCGTAAAGTACGAATGCTGATGCCCAAAATTCGTGAGGCATGGGTTCGATTTCCACCGGTTTCCTTTAGGGTTTCAAAGATAAGCTTCTTCTCTGCTTCCTTCATTGACATCCCTACCTCAATCCCAAGAGGCCCATTCACCGGGTTTGCATTTGACTCAACGATGGGCTCTGTAGCTACCACAGCAGGTGCAGAGACTTTTGAGGTTATCGAAGCTGTTGCGGAAGCCAGGTCTTCATTAATGGTTCGACTGCCCATTTGTGAATGCATCAAGAGATGGTGTGGCAAGATTTCGTTCCCGTTGCAAAGCAACATTGCGCGTTCCACCACGTTTTCCAACTCTCGCACGTTGCCACGCCAGTTGTAGTTCGTTAAGACATCTAGAGCATCCTGAACAATCTTAGGCCTCTCACGACCATTGAGTTGTGCATGCTTGGTGAGGAAATGTTCAACCAGAAGAGGGATATCATCCTTCCGCTCCCGCAAAGCAGGTAAGGAAAGAGGAATAACATTTAATCTGAAATAGAGGTCTTCTCTGAACTTGCCGGACTCGACACACTCCAGCATATGACGGTTCGTAGTTGCTACTACTCGAACATCCACTTTGATTGGATCCTTGCCCCCGACTTTATCAATTTCCTGCTCTTGAAGAACACGCAAAAGCTTAGCCTGTAGCGGAAGAGCCATCTCGCTGATTTCATCCAGTAGAATCGTTCCGGTGTGGGCTTGCTCAAACTTTCCACGATGATCTTGGTTTGCACCTGTGAAAGAACCCTTCTTGTGTCCGAAGAGCTCACTTTCAAGGAGCGTATCTGGCATTGCTGCACAGTTTACAGCTACAAAAGGTTTGTTCGCACGTTCTGAGTTATTGTGGATATATTGAGCCAACAATTCCTTACCAGTTCCGCTCTCGCTCTGAATTAGAATCGTTGCCTTACTACGTGAAACGTTGCGTGCAACTTCCAACAGTGATTTCATCGCAGCATTTTGGGTGACAATTTCCTTTGGATCACCGTTCGTTTGCTTACGGGCACCCCCACCAGTAGGAGCAGCAGATCCCTTATCTTCTGTGGGACGCAACATGATGGGTCCCTTGTTGTCCTGATAAGCCAGCGCTCGTTCAACAATGAAAATAAAATTCTCAAAGTTGAAGGGCTTCACGATGTAGTCGAAGGCACCATGCTTCATTGCTTCCACAGCAGTCTCAATCGTACCGTAGGCTGTGGCCATGATCACTGGTTTGTAGGGCTCCAAGCCCTTGATATCCTTAAGCAACTCCAAGCCACTGCGCTTGGGCATCGTCATGTCTGTGATGACCAGCGAGTATTCGTTGTTCTTGAATTTCTTGAGGGCATCGATTGCATTGTGCGAAAGCTCAACCGGATACCCACAGTGTTTGAGGGTCTCCGACATAGCTATCCGCATTTCGACTTCGTCGTCTACAATCAGGATGGGATGCGAAACCATATTGCTTCCTTTCAATAATGGACTCGTTCTTTGGGAAGGGTTGACGTGGGTTCATCCACTGGGATTTCTTCATCATCGTGGGCCACTGGGAACAACAAGGTGAAGCAGGTTCCCTGATCTACTTCACTTTCCACGTCGATGATCGCTCCATGCGATTCAATGATGTTATGAACAATTGCAAGGCCCAATCCGGTGCCTCTTTCCTTAGTGCTGAAGAAGGGATCGAAAATGCGCTTGCGCACTTCTTGCGACATGCCTGTGCCAGTGTCTTCAATGGATACCTGCAACAAAGACATACCATGTCGGCGTTGGGAGAGCGGAACATGAGTGAATCGCTCTAGCATCTTACGGTTATCAGTCAGTACATTTCTGGTTGTCAGGCGAATTTCACCTTCTTCAACCATTGCCTGGATCGCGTTAATCAGTATGTTATGAAAGACTTGTTTGAGCAGCTCAACTTCACCGCGAATCTTGGTGTTGGTCGCCAGGAAATCGGTTCGCATTTCGACATCATTGTACTCGACCAACTGTTCAAAAAAACTTAGATTTTCTCGTAGAAATTTGTGAAGGTCAATCACTTCTCTAGCAACTGGCCTTGGTTTTGTGTACTCCAACAAGTTCGAGATGATGTGATTCATGCTCTGAACCGCTGAAGAAATATGATGAACCAGCTGTTGTGAAGACTCGCTTTGAACTTCTTTACGAAGCAAAGAGGTGAACAACTCAATGCTTCCCAGAGGATTACGAATCTCGTGCGCGATGCTGGCGGCCATTTGCCCCATTCCTGTGAAGCGATTTTTTCTCTCCGCTTCTTCTTCCAATTTCCGCAGGTCAGTAATGTCCTGAATATTGACGATCAAGCCGAGCCATTCGTTTTGATCACTTTTCATCAAAGACAGATGCAGCCGCAATTGACGAGAGAGACCAGCGCCCCCTCGTAATGTCATCTCCTGCTCTTGACCCTGCTGTAAGCTTTGCATGAACTCCGGAGTCAACCTCAATGGAAGAACCCGTTCTCCCAGGATTTCGTTCAAACGGAGACCCCTTACTTCCTCCGCCATCTTATCAAGCAGTCGCAGTGCTTTCTGATTCACAGAAAGAATCTCACCCTGAAGGTCAGTGACGACTATTCCGAGGGCAGAACTCTCAAAGATATTATTCAGGTGGCTTTTGACTCGATCTTTTTCGAGGAGATTTTGCTCTAGCTCTCGATTCTTCCGAGCCAACTCAGAGTTCAGCTCATCAACCTTCTGCTCAATACCCCTGTAATAATCCTGAAGCTTTTGGGTAGCCTGATTGAATGCCTCAAAGCCCTGCACCAGTAATTGGGCATCGAGAGTCTCCTCTTCCGGGTCCAGTACCAGGAATTGAGAAGGATCAGGCAATTCATAAGTCAGGGGTGCCAACTGGCGCTTCTCATTACCCATATACGAAGCTCTCTAGACACCATGTTCCGGAGGAGGACTCAGCCACCCTCAAATTGCATTTAAAGAAGATTGTTCTACTCCAGTGATTTCCTGAACTCAGGGCTTTTTTGGGTCAGACATAAACCCACCAGATGCAGAAATTGTGCAAGATCACATACTCCACTATTCAAGTCAAGTCACCACAACATTTCAAATCTGTAAACATGACATTGACAGTTACACAAGCTTATTTTCATGAGTTTTGGGGGATTTCGGAAATTTAACTCAAATGGCATCAAGATAAATTTACATCAAAGAATATCTGAAATTTGATCGAACAAATTCGATTTCTAATAGGAAATTGATAATTAGCAGTCTTATATATTTTTATGTATAATTTTTAATCAAAAAACTAAATTCTAATCACGAGTTTTCAATG
>CAJXNF010000085.1 GCA_913056375.1 uncultured Pseudomonadota bacterium
ATCGAGGAAATGTCGGAGTGACGACAGAATTGGAGGTAAAGTGGGAAGACGACAAAGGTAACAAGGGCAAGCTTGATTTTGGACTTAACTATCAGCCGGGTGATGCGGTCCCCTTCGATTCTGGATTGTCCTTGATGCTTGGGGAAGGAGAGTTGCTCGCTGGTGATAAATTCGAGATCAGTGCCACGACAGCAACGGTTCGAGAGGCTAAGGACTTGGTGTTACGCCTTGGGGCAACTCGGGAAGGTGGAGGCCTCGAGATTCGGCGGGATAATAACATGGTTGAGGACTTGGTTCCAGGACTTCGGATGGAAATCTTAGATTCCAGTGAAGAACCAATCACGATCTCAGTATCTGATAACACGGAGGTGGCCCGCGAGAGCATCATCAATTTTGTCGATGCTTACAACACATTCAATGCTACTGCGACTGAAGTGACCAAGTACGATGCTGCTACACAAACAGCAGCTCCCTTATTGAGCGATCGAAACGTGGCTCAGATGACCAATGAAATTGCAACAACAACCATTGGTTCGGTGCCTGGCTTACCACAGACAGATAACATGCTCTTCGCACTAGGAATTCGCATCAATGACAAAGGTGTCATGTCTGTCGATGAGAACAAACTGGATGAGAAGATAGCAGAAAACTTCGAGCTGGTAGCCAACGTCTTTCGCAGTAATGGTGATTCTGACGCACCGGGAGTAGCGTTTGTAGGCTTGACGGATAAGACACAGATTAATCCGGAAGGATACGATGTCGAAGTCAGTAAGGTGGCAACTAGAGGGACTTTAACAGGAGGCTCGCTACCAGGCACAGTTCTGATCAACTCTAGCAACAATGCCTTCTATCTTTCGAGTGGCAACAAGCGTTCAGAGTTGATTGAGATTCGCGAGGGTACTTACACACCAGCATCACTGGCTCGTGAGATCCAATCGCAACTTCGCCAGGATCGGGTATTAGGAACACGCAGTATCCGAGTGGAAGTCAAAGAACAAGGCTTGCAGTTCATCTCTGACATCTACGGCTCCAAGTCGACCCTGGAGATTGAAGCAGGCGAAGAAAAGAGCCTCTCTGGGCTAGGATTAGGTATGTACGATGCGAAAACCGGAGAAGATGTGGTCGGTACCATCGATGGTATTGAAGCAACGGGTCGAGGGCAGCTGCTGGTTGGAGCAGATGGAAGTGAGGCTGAGGGTCTACGGCTCTTCGTCACCCTCCCTGAAGATCAAGTCCAAGCCGGAGAGCCAGAAGCGAACGTGGTGGTGACCAAGGGAATTGCGGTGCAACTGAAAGACATCCTAAGAAGAATCACTGACCCAGCTGGAGGAGACCTGAAGCAAGTGACGAATGACTTGAGTGAGCAGCTTCAATCTTATGACAAGCAGATCAAGACGCTCAATGAACGAATTAGTAATAAGCAGGAGTCCCTGCAGATCAAGTTTGCCAAATTGGATAACACGATGGGCCGTCTGAAGGCGCAGCAGAGTTATCTCACGCAGCAGTTGTCAGCTCTCAACGGCAGCAAAGGTGGCGAAAAGAAAGAGCAGTAGTAGAGTAGGTTTGTGAACGTATCAACCCAAGGAAAGTCATGAGTGCGTACGGGAAGTATCAGAACGCCTACAAGCGGGCTTCGGTCAATACGATGGACCAAAATAAGCTGATCGTGATGCTTTACGATGGGGCGATCAAGAATATTACCTTCGGTGTCGAGCAGATGCGCCAGGGTAATGTAGAAAAGACTCACAATCACTTGGTCAAAAGTAAAAATATTATTGCTGAGTTGATGGCCTCGCTCAACATGGATAAAGGTGGTGAGGTTGCCAAGAATCTGCGCTCGCTCTATAGCTACATGTTCGGGCAGTTGATTGAATCGAACATGAGCAAGAATCCTGAGCCTGCGTTGCTTGTCCGCAAACTGTTGATGGAATTGCGTGAGGCCTGGGTTGCCATTGGTAAGAAGAGCGCTGGAGTTCAGCCTGCCGCTGCTACTCCACAACCGAATATGGGGCCACAACCGGGAATGGCGCCGCGTGCTGCGGCAGCACTGGGGGGAAGTCCACGGCCACAGCCAAGCAATCCAGCACAAGCGGGTGAGCGGAGAATCAATTTGAGAGGTTGAAGTAAAAAAATCCACCTTTCTTGTGAAGGAGTACTAAAGTTTTTCTCTAGAGAGACCGATAAAAGAAGCAGTGAAATTTTCTTCCAATCATTGTTTCTAAAAATTACGTCTCCTAGAGGACAGCATGGCCCAGTTGCCGTACAAGAATTACAATCAGACAAAGATCCAAACTTCGGATCAGTTGTCGCTGATTATTTTGCTATACGATGGACTGTCCCGCTTTTTGCGGAAGGGACAGCGCAAGATTGTCGAAAAAGATTACGAAGGAGCACATCACTACCTGACACGTAGCCGTGACATCGTCAACGAGCTACTGGTCACCCTTCGAGTTGAGGAAGGTAACAAGGTTGCGCAGAACCTGCGCTCCCTATATGTGTTCATGATTGGTCGAATCATCGAAGCAAACCTGAAAAAGGATGCTGCGATAGTTGATGAAGTCCTGAAAGTCGCTCAGAATTTACGCGATGGCTGGACTCAATTGAAAGATCAGCAAGCCCAACTGCGCCAGCAGAAGCATCAAACTTCTGCTAATGACGAGATCGTCAGACAGCGCAAGATTCGGCTGCACGGATGAGGTCTTTGACATGCTAATGGAGGCACCCAGGAGAGGTGCCTGACCGAACCGCAGCTTGCCCACCATTCGGGTGCTCGCCTGCCGATGCCACAACCGAAATCTCTTCGGGAAGCATCCCCACCAACTACTGACCCAGAACATCTCAAGTACTAATAGCGGGATCACCTAATTCTGTCTCGGAGTACTATATCTCTGCTTAGCTGAATTGACTCACAGTGCAGTCCTGAGAAATACTCACTAGACTTTCAGCTACATTCGTTCTGAAGTTCTGTCTGTTGTCCTATTCTGAACAAGAGAATCAGAAGAGAAATTACCACAGGACTATGTGCGTTTTTTCTGTCTAAAGATGGAAGTAGAATCTTAATCTGAAATCAGTGAGTTAGAGTAGTTCAAGTTCTACCAAGATCCTGAACACCTACCCAGCAAAGTTTTATGGAAAGAACTCTGATGTGGGATAGTAGAACTAAAATTTTCCTAAAAATATTATTTATCAGAATTTTTTGGAAAAAATCTATGAGATGTTACCTCGTAATATTTTCTGGAAAACACTTGGGAAAGCTATGCCAATAGCACTGAGTACCATACTTACTAAGGTTGATAGAGCTAAATCCTTCAAAAGATATAAGTAGAACTTAGTGTGTAATGAAAAATCAGATTTGAATTATTGGCTGTCTGGATAACTATTCCGAAGAAAAACTCAGCCAATGGATTCTTGTAATGAAGTCTGATCTTTCTACTAATGGGACTTAGTATGTTCCTTCAGAGGAAATTTATAGGCCTACTTTTCAGGATAGAATTTTTTATATAATGTCAAAGCGATCATAATTAAGATGAAAAAAGTGAGCTGAAACACGAATCAATCTCTTAGCCAGTAAACTTTAGCTGGGAATAGAAAGCCAATAAATTTTGATTTATAAAATAGTCTATAGCAGTACCTAATAATGTGATGATTAAATTAAAGTGAGATAATAGGGGTTAATTAGAAAATAAAGAATCCTCAATGACAATAAAATTGATTTAGATGAGTCTTAGAAAATTTGTAATGCAGAGTTGCAGTGGACTGCTCGTTTTCCAGAGTAAGGAGTGTAAAATAAATAGACTATAAGATCTCTGAATAGTCTCTACTGAATATACGCTCCCATAGTTTAAGCGGATAAAACGTTGGATTCCTAATCCGAAGCTCTGGGTTCGAGTCCCGGTGGGAGCACTCTCAGCCAAAGTAGTAATGAACCAAATTCAGTGGGGAAATGAATCGCCATTTAAATCTTTAGGTGGAGAACCGTCATGAAGATTCGCTTGCAGCGAGCATGGATATTCGCTCTAGCAGCACTAGGATTAGCTGAAGTTGCCCAGGCACAGGTAGCAACTCCTTATCTTTCAAGTAATCGTAGTCATATTAATCCAGTTGGAGCAGTCTGGAGAGAGACTGGAAACCTACGTTACAACATGTTGGATGCAGGAAATGTTGCCAAACAAGATGTGGGTTTCTCGCTAATCGGAGAAAGTGCTGGAGGTGAAGTTGATTTTGTCATTAGCGAAACAGTTGATGGGGGCGCAAATTCAACCAACGGGACTGGATTCCGAGGTGGGTTCAAGGTAGGTGAATCGTTCGCAATTGGCTATGGAATGGGAACCTACAGTGGTGATGTTTCTAATGAAACGAGTGACTTAGGTCTGGGGCTGAAGTTTTTCGATAATATCTATGCGAGCTTCCTTTCGCAAGATGGTAAGGCAGGAGATGACAGTTACTCAGTTGCTGGTCTTGGGCTCGGCATTGTTTCAGGCAATCCGACAGACCTGCAGTGGAAGTTTGAGTATGCCAGTCTATCAGCTTCGGAAGATGCCTATTCTAAATCGTTGACAGTGATTGAGGCCAAGACCAACGAGTTGAATTTCTTCCTCGAAATGGATGATGGCAAGAACTATGACCAGCAATTACTTGGGCTCGGATGGGAGTATCCAGATAGTTGGGCCTTTGGTGTTGGCATGTTCAGTCGAGACTCTGAGAGTGGCTTCAAATTCACGATTGGCTACAATTACAAGAATGTATCCAGATTAAGTAGTGGAGGTTCCCAACCTCAACAGCAGCAGCAAGAACCACCACCAGAAGAACAGACCCAGTAAGGAGTAGATCCAACACTAGCCTCTGATGACAGAGCCGCTTGACTGGAGCGATGGAGTTCCTTGGTCTGAAAGATTTGAGGACATTTATTATTCTCGGAGTGATGGTCTAGCAGAGAGTCGATACGTCTTTCTGCAAGGGAATCGTGTGTCCGAAAGATGGCAGCAAAAAAATATTTTTCGTATTGGTGAGGCTGGATTTGGGACAGGCTTGAATTTTTTGGCTACCTGGCAGCTGTGGCGGGAAACCCGAACTCAGGATAGCTGGTTATATTTTGAATCGATTGAGGGATTTCCACTAGATCGAGAGCAGTTGAAGTTAATCCACCAAGAGTGGAAAGAACTGAAAGCTCTCTCGAAAATGCTCCTGGCTGCAAAGCATTTGAGCAGTAAATTACTTCCTGATTGGCAGGAGTGGCCGGAAGAAAGGATTACGTTAAGGTTGCATCACGCAGAGGTATTGCCAGCGCTGCGAGTCATGCAATCAAACCAAGTTGATGCCTGGTTTCTGGATGGGTTCAGTCCCAAAAAGAATCCAGAGATGTGGACAAGGGATGTTTTGCGAGAAGTGGCTCGGATCACTTGTCCTGAAGGAACCTGTGCTACCTACACGGCAGCCAGTCATGTGAGAAAGGGTCTGGAAGACTCTGGCTTTGTTATGAAGAAGATCAAAGGCTTCGCGCAAAAACGCGAGATGTTACATGGATGTAAATTGTAAAAGAGTTAGAGCATGGCTCGGGTCTGGGTTCTGGGCGTGGGATCGTTTGCCCATGCGATGGCACAAATTTGTCGGGAAGATGGTGCAGAAGTCCATACTTATCTGACTCGAAACTATGGCCACTATGGAGCTTCTCTTTGCGGGGAAGTTTATGAGGCCCGGAGGCATCCGCAACTGCTAACGCTCTTTGACAAACATCCACCAGATCTAGTGATCCCAATGTCAATCGATTGGCAAACCCAATCATGGGGACCTGATTTGGTACAGCGGGGTATCCCCATTCTCTCTCCGGTTAGAGAAGCTACTCGATTGGAGGTTGATCGGGATTTCGCAATGCGGCTCTGTGAGCAATACGGTATCCCAATACCACGTAGTCACTACGCTAGAAATCGTTTGGAGGCTGAAGAGATTCTTCGCAATGATCCAAGGCCTTATGTACTGAAAAATCCGATTTGTTCACCTTTCAGTCCAGTCCATACGATTGTTTGCGAAACGGTAGAGGATACTTGGGGATGGATAAGATGTGTTGATTACGCAGAAGGACTCTTTCTCCAGGAATATCTGGGAAATGTAGAAGCAGGCCACTTCGTTTTCGTGAGCAATGGCGAAATTATTAGCCAGATCAGTAATCAGGAGTACAAGCGGGCTTTCACAGGGAACATGGGGCCTGTCGCTGGAGCTCCCTTAGGAGGGATTGTTGAGCAGGATCCTGCAGATCGATATGGATTGGCAAAAGATTTAATTCATCCACTGCAACCGTGGCTAAAGAAAGTGAACTTTCACGGTCCGTTGCAAGTCACTGCAATGAGGCAACAAGACCGCTGGGTACCGATTGAATATAATGTGAGAATGGGAGTGACGTCCGGTGCTCTCTGGTTACGCATGTTAGAAAATCCAGTAAAGACGTTGTGTGAGGTAGCTAATAACCAGGCGGTCAAAACCAAATGGCGAGATTCTATCCAAGCAGGAGGAACACTTACACTGGCTGGATATGGTTATCCTTACATTGTGGAAGATGTACCGCCACTACCAGTGCGAATAGAAGGAGAGATAGACTGTGATCTCTGGTGGAATGAAGTCCGATCAGATTCACTAGGTATCTACACAGAATCTCATAAGGGCCTAGATAAAGGGCATCGAATCGCCGATGTGAATGGCCTTGGGAAAACTGTTGAAGAGGCACTACAGAGTGCATATCAAAACATAAGTAAACTTCACTGTTTACATAGTTATTTTCGAACCGATGTTGGTCAAACTCTTTGGCCAATTGGTGTCGGCTTTTGAGCAAATAAGTAGGTTATAACCCTACTAAATTTTTAAGATTCTCTGCATTTATCTTCGGGTAAGTACAGGGAATCTTCATCTGGGGAATCTGGCGAGATTCTCCAAGAGATGATCTTTGACAATTGAATCTGAAAAATTAACCACTATTGCCGGCAAGTCTCTCGGCTAAGCAATAGTTCGAGCAAGGTAGAAATAAGACTACTTCGCTTGAATCACGCTGACCGTTCTTCCAGCAGACTTGCCTTGGCAAAGTGTAAATTAAGATAAATAGTGTAGAATTTTAGTGATCAGTTGCGAAATCTTTGATGCGCTAAATTTTTCCTAAGAGTTTCCTCAGATATTGACTAGAGATAGTTGTGTATTGAACTACTTTTGATTGAAAATATAGTAAGACTTAGATAGTAATAAACTTTGAAATTTAATTTTAGATCTGAGTATAGATAATAGTTTGCTATTTAAAACTCTAACAATAAAATAGCTGACAATAAATATTTAAAAATTAAATGAGATCTTGTCAGTAATATTTAAATTATTAGTGAGCGTCTTTAGCTATGCTTCATAGATTATTTTTTTCGATAATAGAAGAAGAAGTAATCGAGTACTACCAACTGAATTAGTCATAGTCGATAGCAGGAGATTTTTGGGATCTTAAAAGTTTTCTGCCTCTCCTGAGTTTTTTCGTTGTCACAAATAAAATCAATTAAAGTCAAGGACCTCAAAAAAAACTCCTATCTAGAACCATTCAAATTTGGCAAACCGACTTCTTTCGTAAAAAGGCCAGGAAATAAATTGGATCTACTGAAGATGTGTTTCTGAATCTCTTTACGAATTCCCAGTGTTTTCTTAATGATTTCTACCAATCGGCAAGAAGCTATTTTACGATACACTCTATCTGTCCTGCTGATAACGAATATTCTGACCCCTTCGAGATGAAGGAATAAGATTTCCTCTTCAAATCATTGATCTTCCTCTTTGTGAATCACCTCAAAGTTCTGTTCACAGTTGATTACTTGTTGCCCTAGTCAGTATTGAAAGTTGTGTAATCAGAGAAAAGAGAAGCGATGACGCTACACGATGATTGTGCAAGCTATCGGAAAGCCAATGCTTATTATTTATATAAGTACTTTTTTATTCATTTATGAATAAACTTATCTACTAAGTAGTTGCGCTTCTTGTTGTAACCTACTAACCTGCGAAGCAAATACGGTGAAAACCATCGAAATCTACGCCTGTGGAGAAAAAGTAAGCCGACTTATCAATTAGTCGCATTATTTCGACGAAGCAGGAACCCAGATACCCGTCCCCCTCATAACCTCAAGTTATGCTGGTATCCCGAGTCTACAAATTTCGGCTAGAACCTACGCCCTTGCAGGAGAAGTATCTACTGCGTGCGGCCATGGGTTGCCGATACATTTACAACTTGGGACTACAGCAACGAAACCTTGTTCGTGAAGACAATCTCCCCAGTCTGACCGAACTGTACCACCAGCGTCTGCTGGCACTTCAGCAGCAGAAAGCAGCGCCTCAGGCTCATCAAAAACTAGCCAGGCAATCTTCACTTGGGAGTGATCAGAATCACTTGCAGAAGCCGATTCAGCATAGGGTGACAGGTCAGGCCCAGAGTAAGGAATTGACTGTGTTACGTAGACAAGTGGATTGGTTGCAGGAAATTCCATTCAGTTGTCTACAAAATGCCTTGGTTGTTGATCTTCACCAAGCCTTCCAGCACTTCTATCGTCGTGCCCAAAATGGTGAACGGATTCAAGGAGCTGCCAAAAACCCACTTGGTTATCCTGTTCCACGTCGCAAATCGCACCTTTCGATTCTCTGGAAGCCGAATGATGTCAGCATCAGATCGCTTTCAAAGGCATGTGGAGGGAAAGATTACTTTTCCTACATCAGGATGCCAAAGTGCCCAGGGCTGATGAAGATGCGTCAGGACCGACCGATTCCTGTAGAGTCCAAGATTGGTCAGAAGCGGGTGATTCAAGAATCTGATGGACATTGGTTCATTGGATTTACGGTCGAGGAAAACGTAGATTGGCAACTGGCTGAAGAAGATATTGGCTTCGTCACACTGGGTGGTGGTAGTCCTGTCGGTGTGCATGATGGAACTGCGTAACCACTGACTGAAAAACAAGGACGGAACAGCATGGGTCGGCGCTGCATTCATCTTTTGCAATTTTCGAACTATTAAAAGAATACGTAGTTATAAAGAGATACAAAAAGAAAACCCTGGGAACGGGTCGTCCTAGAAGGCATGGTAAGGCCCACTCACACTCCTAGTCCTGCTGGGTTCAGGTTGAAGCAAAAATAAA
>CAJXNF010000086.1 GCA_913056375.1 uncultured Pseudomonadota bacterium
AAATTAGTGATCTCTTGCTCAGATGCTACTCGAACTGTGGTTCTGTTATCGGGGCAGACCAGAATTTTGACAAATTCAGGATCGAGCATGAATCCTCAAAGAGATGCCTTGACGATTTCAGGTCGCTCCAACGCCTGAGATGCATGATAGACGAGCCTGTCTGTCTGCTTACATTCATTGTAGCGATGGTACTGAATCGACATGTAAGTGTAGACCAATTCTGAGATACGTCGCATGTGCTGGCTCAAATTGAAGGACCAGCCATTAGCGTTTCCGGAAATGCTCTTATAGTTTGCCCGCTCCATTGCCATCACCACTGTGTAGCTTTTTGGCCCCTCTGGAGTGTCGATTTGTACAATGCCAATGTTGCCGTTGACTCCCTTCACAAAACCTGTTTTGTCCCAGACCTTCACGTTTTTATTGCGAGCAAAGCAGGTTCCATCCTTTAGCCGATCGCGTGCACGTGGCCCATTTGGTTGTCCCATCAAGTAAAGAATTTCTTCAGCTGCCATTTCATTTTCAACTCTACTGAATTCTGGCCCCAGTGGTTGATCAGACCAGAGTGTCAGCATCAAGCGGTTCAAGTCTTCTGCAGAGACCTTATTGAGGTAAGTCTTACCGTAGCGTGGAATGTATTCAACCACTTTCATTTCGTTGTAGAGTCCGGTATCAGCCAGGATCTTATTAACTTTTTTTGGGCCACCGATCCACCGCATCACTTTATTGGTGTCAGAGTTGCTGCTGAATCGAATCATTTTGCTGAGTGCTTTTTGGTGGTGTCTGTTGTGTTTGATTTCTCCTCGGAACCGCTGAAGCATGTAAGCTTGTAGTACAGGCACCTTGATCAAGCTGGCAGCCTTGATTTGCACATCTGGTCGGATGGAAACCAATCTTTCTCCGGTCTCCAGATCCTGAACGACCATGCTCAACTTGTCTAGGGGACTCATCGTTTTCTTGTCGTAGGACTCACGCAAAAAGTTCAGAATGCTTGCCTCAAGTGGTGAGGTATACAACTGCTCCGCTGCACTGGTCACCTTGCTTGGAAAATCGGCTGGCTCGTAAAATTTCAAATGTCGGCGAGCCACCCAACCGGTTGTCCCTGTTGCGGTTTGTACCTTGCGCCATCCGTTCTCTTCTGGAAAAGCGCTGACCACATGCATACCTGTCCGCAGTTTCTCAATTACTTTGTAGTCTCTGCCTGGCCCTGACCGGAGATTGAGAATCCGTGTACTTACTATTGCGAAATCAGCCTCTTTTTGATTGAAAACAGTTTCTTTCCCTCTTGGGAGAATCTCCAAGTATTCAGTCGCAACCCAACCTCGAACGCGTTTGCCGATCAATTCTACTTCTACCCAGCGCTCATCGGTTTCCGACAACACCTGAAGTTTATCGTTCTTTCGGAGCGTATGAAGAATTTTGTATTTTGTTCCTGCTTGAGCTCTGAGGTTCAGCTTGGGTACATCCACAACGGCATGGAGTTCAAAATTCCTCTGCTCCTTGGCAAAACGCAGATATTCTGAAGCTACCCAACCATTCTGATTGCTTACTTTAACTCTAACCCACCCATCATCCTGTCGATCTTTAACCTCAACGACCTGGTCCGCTTTGAGCGTTCCAATGACTTTGCTGCGCTTTTTCGGTGATTGGCGGAGGTTGAGTCGGTTTGCGAGGACAACAGCTTTTTCAGCGTGGGATTGAACGGAAGACTGCCCTGGGCTTTGCCAAAGCATTTGGGGATTGAAGAAGTCCTTGTGAGAATCGCCCTGAGAATGAGCACTTTGTCCAAGGCACATCAGACCCAAAAAAACGGGGACCATGCGGGCAAAGATACTCTTTCTCATTGGGATTTCCTCTCATTAGCGGTAATTCTGTGGGACCGACTGTTAACGCCGGCTGATATCTACGAGAGATTGGAAACCACCACTTGGATGCAATCGGAAGCCATCGATATTCTCCTTGACCAGAGCGACGTTCTGATTGTGCCATAGGGAAATATAAGGCAGGTCCTGCTGAAGAATTTCTTGGACCTTGTTGTAGTACTTCTTTCGTTCTTGTGGATCGATTGTACTACGCCCTTTTTCCAGCAAACTATCAATTTCAGGGTTGCTATAACGAACACGATTTCTTCCACCTACATCCGGTAACTCGCTGCTGTGAAACAATGAGTAGTAGAAGTCTGGTTCGGATACTCCAACCCAACGCAAGGAGAATAACTCGAAGTTTCCTGCCTTTACATCCCCGAAGAAAGTGCCCCATTCAAAGGAACGAATCTCAAGGTTGATACCAATCTCTTTTAGCTGATTCTGCAGAATTCGGGCCTGTTGAACAGCATCTCGACTATTGCTGGTTTTATACTCAAGCGTGAGGTTTTCAATGCCGGCTTCCTTAAGGAGTTGACGGGCTTTTTGAGGATCATGTTGATAACTTGCGATCCCAGGTGCTGCAAAGTCATTTTGTTTTGTTAGCACACTATCGGCAGCAACAGCTCTACCCTTCTTGAGAAACTCAATCAGCTCCTGTCGGTTGATCCCATGGGCAATGGCTTGGCGAACTCTTGGATCCTGAAGCTTGGGTGATTGCATATTTAGCCCAAGATATTGATAGTTCAGAGCCGGCCCAGTCATCATCTTATATTCTTTTGCGAGTGAGCCTCTTTCAAATTGGGGAAGTTTGTCCAAAGGCACCACATTGATCGCGAGATCAATCTCTCCTTTACGCATCTTCAGAAACCGAGTGTTGTCATCCTGGATGATTTTCAGTTCTAATTCTTCGATAGCGGGTTTAGTCCCGTGGTAGTCATCAAATCTTTTAAGGCTGATTCCATTTGGATCTTGGCTGACCAATTGATAAGGGCCCGTTCCAATTAGCTTGGCATTCACAAGATCTGAATTTCTAGAGAAAATCGGAATGAAGATGTCTAGAAAAAAGGCTGCTTCAGGTTGGAATAAGTTAAAGGTGACCGTACGATCGTCAGTTGCTTCAACAGATTTGAGTTTTTTCGAGAGGAACTGGAACGGAGATTTGGTTTCTGGATCCATGATGTGTTCGAAAGTGAAGCGGACATCTTCAGCATTAAGTTGGGACCCGTCCTGAAAATGTACACCTGCTTTGAGTTTTAGAATCCAGGTTGTATCGTCAGGATGAGTCCAACTCTCAGCTAAACCAGGTACAATGCGAAGCGCATCATCTTGTTGAACCAGCGTTTCAAACAGCAAAACTTGTGTTAGCCGCATACCATTCGCATCAACAGCAAAGCGAGGATCCAAGGATTTTGGTGCTCCATCCAGCGCAATTGTCAAAGGGGCTGCGACGAGTAGATTGACCCAGAAGACAAGAGATAAGGTTGCTAGGGTAAATTTTTTCATGAGAGTTTTTATGAGAGAGGGAAAAAGGGAAGGAAGAGGACGGCGGCCCCAATTGGGGCCAGGAAGCTTAGACGCTTTGGTCTTCGCTTTTCAAACGAGCAAGGTGGATCAGGAAGACGATTCCTGGACAGACCATCATGCCGAAAACCATGATGCCAAAGACTAGTGGCCAACTCAATGCCATAGCCAATTCTCCAGATCTAAGGGTTAAACAAAGGTAATTTAATTAACACCGAAGCTTTTTTTTAGCAAGGCAGGATGCTTCATTCACTCATGGCAACAACAAACATACCCTCAAAGCGCCGATCTTTTTCCTCAAGAATTTTTTGCAAGTCTAACGCTTCGTTCTTGGTTTTGAAGCCACCAGCATAGACGCGGTAGTTGCGGATTCGTTGATCTGAACGTCGTGCTTCAAAAAAGACTTCTGCTGAATAGATTTGATTGAGATGGGCTTTCACCCGATTGGCTGTCGTAAGATCCGGGAACAATCCAAGGGAAATTTGGAAGGAGCTGCTGGAGGGTTTCCTGTACGCTTGCCCAGTGATCAAGTTCTCGTTATTGATTCGATTTACTAGGTTCGACGCTTCCTCTTCACCATAAAGATTGGTGGAGACAATTTCTGTCATTGGGTTGACTTCATTGACAGTCTCTACTCTAGTTGCGTACCCAGTTCGCTTCAGCAAATAGCGATAATCATCCACACACTCTTGGTAGATACAGTTGGCAACTTGTACAAAAAATCTTGTAGTTCGTGGCCTCTTGACAGGCTGAGGAGGTGCTTCGACCACTGGGGCAACAGGCAGTTCATCCATTGTTGGAGGAGGAGGCTCTTCTACCACGACAATCTCCTCTACTTCTTGAATTTCTTCCAATGGCTCAGCAGCAGGAACAGGTTCTGTGATGGCAGCTGCGTCCTCAGTCAGCAAAGGTGCAGGTGGAGGAGGTGGAGGAGGCTCTTCAAGCATTGCTAGTGCTGGTTCTTCTATTTCCATTGGTGGAGGTGGAGGAGCCATGAAATACATAGCTGCAACTGCCGCTGCGCCGAGTACAGCACCTGCAGCACCTGTGATGATACCCGGAATTAACAGAGGCTTTTTGTCACCAGAGCTTTTCTTCTTCTTTTTCTCAGCTTTGGGTGCAGGACTGTCATCAGATGCAGCGGCGGCTGCAGCAGCTCCAGCACCTGCGGCCGCAGCGGGTGCTAATTCATCTTCGAGGTCTTCACTACCAAAGTCATCAGCGTCTCCACCACCGGCACTGAGGTCATCATCTTGAACTTCTAGATCGTCAATAGTGGATAAATCCTCAAAGAAAGAGTCCAACTCACCATCATCGCCGCCTTCACTGTCCATAAAGCTGTCGAGTTGATCACCGAACTCATCGTCCAGATCACCAATCCCCTCCAGTCCATCAAGTTCTTCTGCCATAGCTCCTTTTTCCGTCGCTTGCTTGGGTTCGGTATTTCGTCTTGGGGCTTAGCCTATGAGGTTAGGGGTGTTATCGTGCCGACGACAGTCACCAACTTTGCCTAATTCTTTGGACCATCCCTGCGATTGAGCTAAGCCACTCAAAAGAAGGTTTGGATGAAAGCACCAGTTTGGGAAGTCTTCACACCAGTATTTTGCACTCCCGCCAGTCAAATAAATCGATGAATCACGTTGTGATCTCTGAGCCAACTCTTGCCGCATTTGCTGGACAAGACCTTCCAACAAGTGTCTATAGCCGTTGTAAAGCCCAGCCTGTATACAGCCAGTTGTGGAAGTCTCTATGACAGATTTTTCTTGTTCAAGCTCTGTCTTTGGTAGATTTGCCGTACCGATATGCAAAGAATCTAACCACAACCTTGGCCCGGGTAGAATGATTCCTCCCAGAAATAGACCTTGATCGGTCACAGCATCAATTGTGGTTGCTGTGCCAATGTCAACTGTGATGACACTACTGCGAACCAAATCATAGGCTGCGGCAGCCACGATCAGTCTATCAATACCTATGGTCAGTGAATCACCAGGTACTAATCTGATTGGGAGCGGGCTTGTTCGCATCAACACAGTAGGTATGACGCCAATCAAATTTCGGACCATTTCCCCGAAAATAGGGGTAATCCAAGGTACCACTGAACAGAGAATCCAGCCCTCAAAATGGGGTTCTGTAAAAAGAGTTTGGTGGCCTTGAATGAACTGAGTGAGTTCCAACTCTAAATTTTCAGATGCAGTCCTTTTTGGCGTCTGCAAATACCAGTCTTCAATCATCTGACTTTTTTCAAAAGCCGCGATGTGGATTGTGGTGTTTCCGATATCAGTAACTACTATCATGGCTACATCTTGTCGTAGTGAATCAGGTCACCAGCGATGTGCGTGTAAAGTTGCCCATTCTCCATTCGAATTTGAGGGAATCCTCGATGATCTAGTCTTTCAACCAGCCCTGTTTGAATTACAGAATCCTTTTCCCAACCGACTAGCTGGCCAATGATGTTTGAAGCTGCTTGCCATTCTTCAAGGAGTTTCAAAGAACTATCAGCACGAAGCTCCCTGATAATTATTTGAAGGTTATCCAGGATCTCTCTAAGTAGTTCCTTTGGGGAAAAAACGATCCCAGTTGCCGCATGTAAAGTAGTCACTTTATCTTTGAGTTCGGTTGGGAAGTCAGAAGCTGAGCCATTCACATTCAAACCAATACCAAGAATAAGGCTATTCAATCCCGCCTGATGCCAAGGTCCTCGTTCAACTAGGATTCCAGCTAGCTTTCGACGTCCATCTAACAAATCATTGGGCCACTTCAGACGTAAATTCGGTAATCCCTTTCCAGATAAGCTTCTAAACAATGCCAACCCACTCCAGAGGGCCCAAAGATGAAGCCTGTCTTCAGGATCTCCGGAGTGAATAACTACTGAAAAAGTCAAAACCTGGTTTGAGGGGCTTATAAAAGTTCTCCCAGCTCGTCCTCTCCCACTCGTTTGTTTATGGGTCCAAACAGTTAATCCATGTTGTGAACAAAGAGAGATGTTGCCAAGCAGATAGCTATTTGTGGATGGTAACTCCTCAAATTCAAGCAAGGGCTTGCCAAGTGGCATTTTAGTTTAATGAAAAGTGATGAATGACCATCCCATCTTTAATGGGCTCTCCTTTATCATCCCTTTGGATTTGGACAATTGCTTCCACAGATGCGAGGACACCGTCCATCTCTGCTTTCAAACGAATTTGGTACCACTGGCTGAATCGAATAAAGAATTTTTGCTCTGCCTGGCGGGGAAGATAATTGGTTGTTGGGTCCGCATCCAGAGCTGATTGAATTGAGCCAGCTTGCCGATATTCAGCATCAACCATCATGTTTAGCGGGCCAGTGGTTTCTTCCTGCTGCTTAAGAACCGAGGCGATATTTGCCGCATTGATCACATACTCCTGGGTATTGGACTCAAAAAGTTCAGAAGGAATTCGATCCTGATCAAATCGGTTTAGAAATTCAATAATCTCTTCCTCAGTGGCCAGATTCACATTCAAACGGGCTTCTCCTGCTGGGCTTCCCGCTTCGGGTGGTTTGCCCACTGGGTAGGTTGTGAAATAGCGCTCCCAACTTTCCCAAGAAATTCCACTTTCTTGAAAACCCATGATCAGCCGAAGTTCATCGAGATGATCCAAGCCGCGATTCTTCACGATCTTTTCTTGGCCGTAGTCTAGATAGCTGAGTTGTTCAGCGCCAATACTCCCTAAGTAGGGGGTGGTGTAAGGCATCTCTCCATCCTTTGCGTCCAGCCAATCAAAGATATTTCCGTAGATCTGCATGACTTGATTTTCAGCAAGGTAGGATGGGACCCCTTCCTCTACCGGCACACCGTCTACAGTAGTTATTGGAAGGTTGCTGACCATTTGGAAAAATTGTGAACTGAGCCGAAGATCATAGTCATTACCCGGTACAGGAGTTCCTTCTCTTAGTAATCGATTCAGGTTGAACAGGTGATCGATCGGTCGAATGACAGGGCTGTAGAAAACGATATCCTCGAAGTCTTCAAGAATACCCTGAGGCAGTTGCGTTGGTGGCGGAGGATTCAAAATAGAAGCGTTTTCAACTCCAGCCAATGCGTTCAATTCTTGTAGAAATTGGAGATCCTGACGGAAGAAAGTTATTTCATCTCTTGTTTGCAGGCCCTCGAGAACAGCCTTTAGCATTGATTTTACAGCATTTCTTGCTTGAAATGATGCTTGAAAATTCCTGATTCCACGGGTTTCCAAGGTTGTTTGAAATGAAAACTCAACCATGAAAATTGAGAGGAGCATTAGAATGACCAAAGTCAACAATAATGCCATTCCTCGTCGGGATCTGAATTGCTGTCGGTACATTGATTGTTTCGGAAGCTGCATAGCCTGATGATGCAGGTTCAAGAGGCAGAGCTTAAGCTGGGTGGCGCTGAATCCGTGTCTCCTTGGCGGAAACGATTGAATTGCTTTAGGAGATAGGGGTAACGATCTGAATCAAGGGGAGTGATTAAGATAGCTCGCCGAATTGTCTGAATCGCTTCAATGGGTTGGCCAGACTGGAAGTAGGCTTCAGCAAGAGTATCTAAGTGATCCACAGATGCCTGAAGCCTGACGGCTTTTTGAGCCATGCTCAATGCTTCGGAAGTATTTCGAAGTTTAGGATCTCCACTGGTCAAGAACGTCCAAGCTAGATTATTTAAACTTGCGGCATGATCAGGTTGGAGACTCAATACTTGTTGGTAAAGACGGATCGCCTCTGGTTCTTCTTGTTGTAGTGTTTTTAAGACCGCTAATCGAAAGTTACCCCAGACAGCGTTCGGATAAATCTTCAGAAAACGAGCATGATGCTGTTGACTGCGCTCGAGTTGATCTAGATCAGCATAAACACTGCCTAAGCGGGCGTGTATCCAAGGATGGTCGGGAACTTCGTCCAAGATGCTTCGATATATTGTCTCGCTACGTACCAGGCTACGATTAGATTCTGCTTCCATTGCCAGTTGAAAGCGAACCCAGATTGGTTGTGTGAAAACTTCTTTGAGTTCAATCTCTTTACTTGGGAGAGCCTCTCCTGTACGCATTTGATGGGCAAGCCTGCGCAAAATTTCTTTTTGAACGGGAGGTAATGAAGCATTTGTAATTTGTTGACGAGCCCGGCCAAACTGCAGAGACATCGTTGATTCAAGTGCTTGGAGAATTTCATCTTTCTGGGTTCCAAGCCACATCTCCAATTCCATCGGAGGCTGTAAAAGTAAAAATTGATACCAAGTCCAAAGATCCCAGTCGTGATTGAGCAAAGAATATTCGACTAATTTCAACGAAATATGTGGTTTGCCTAATTTTCGGTAAGCAAGAGCTTGATGGTTCAGTAGCGGAACTCCGCCAACATTTTTTTCGATTGAACTGAATGCTGTAAGTGCTTCAGACCATTTGCCTTGAATTGCCAACAATCGGCCCCAAAGAATCTTGAGCGAAGCAGATTCAGTAGATTCCTCCATGGCTTTCTCGATGACTTTTTCTGCATCAGCATATTTTTCATCGTGAAGGAAAATCTCAGCCAACTTGACTCCTGCCCATTCTGATTCAGGAAACTGGCCTAGCATCTCTATCAAATCAGCTGAAATATCTTTTGAGGCATCCTGGGCTAACTCTAATTCAATCCAGAATTGCCACATTTTTTCAGATGGGACATTACCTTCAAGAGTAT
>CAJXNF010000087.1 GCA_913056375.1 uncultured Pseudomonadota bacterium
TATATTCATGTCATCAAATTTTTCAATCGCAGCATCTGTGGTTCCGCCAGGCGACGTTACTCTTTGACGAAGCGTTCCTGGAGATTCTCCACTATGCAACCATAGTTGCGCAGAACCAAAGATCGTTTGTTGGACGAGTTGACTGGCTTCTGATTCGGAAAATCCCAATTCCATAGCCGCCTTGACCATTTGCTCTCCTAGATAAAACAGGTAGGCAGGCCCACTACCTGAAATGGCGGTAGCAGCATCAATCATAGTCTCGCTCTGTACTTCGAAACACTTGCCACAAGAATCGAGTAGCCGCTTGACAAGTACTTTCTCCGTCGAATTGACTTCTTTAGCAGCATGAAAGACTGACATGCCCTGTGCTAGCTGTGCAGGAGTGTTAGGCATGATTCTGACCACCTTAGTGTGATCACTTAGCCGTTGAAGTGAATCTATGGAGGTCCCAGCGAGAATTGAAAGCAGGAGTTGATGTGAGTGAAGATGATCACGAAGATTGGTGAGAACCTCCCTTGAGATTTGAGGCTTGATAGCCAACAGGATTAAATCAAAGTTTTCAGATAGATCATCAAACTGATTGGATGTAGCGCAGGAGAGTTGATTTCCAAGATTTTCACGCTTTTCTTGATCGGGTTCGATCAATAGTAGATTTTTAGGGAGCACTAGTTCTGCCTGAATGACCGCAGTTGCGATCGCACCCCCCATGTTGCCAGCTCCAATAACCGCTAATTTCATACTAGTCTTTCACTGCAAATGTACTTAGCAAACCTTCAAAATTATGTGTGGACCCACATAATAGTCCAGTGAAAAGCCAGGTATGTTTAGTCTGAGGTAGTCGAACAGAAAAACTGATTAGTAGCTTGAATTCGGAAGATATGAGTGGGGAATGAACTGACAATCTAGATTAAGCAAACTCAATCCAGTTGACGGCAAGCAGTTGATCATTTTCAAGATGACTAGCTGATTCACAGTTTTTTCTGTGTATCTTGATCATTCGGTTTTTCGAAATATACCCAATAATTTCATCGCCTGGAACTGGTTTGCAGCAACCTGCTAAAGAAGTAGCCGCTTCGTCTAATCCCTCGACACCAACATGAAATTTCCCAGGAATAAAATGTTTCTGGATGCTTGAAAGCGTTTTCTCGTTCTTGGGTTGAATTATTGGTAAAGCGGCAGGCTCATTAGGTGCGTCCACAAACCACTGTAGTATTTCCTGTGAGCGCAGAGAGCCTTGCCCGATGCAATTTAGAACGTGCTCAAAGGATTGAGATTTACGCTGCTGACATTCATTTTCTAATCGGTTTTCCCGCACCATCCGATTCAAATTTAACCCTGCCTGCCGAAAATCTTTTTCTAAAACACTCCACGCATCACGACGGAATTCTTCACGTTTCTGAAGGTTGATAAATTGCCTAATTTTGTTGCGAGCTTTGTGGGTTTTTACGAAATTCAACCATTCCTTGGTCGGATTTTGGCGAGAAGAAGTCAGAATCTCAACACAGTCCCCATTTTCAAGTTGGGTATCAATTTTACTGATGTTGTTGTTGATTTTTACTCCCGAGATCTGGTTCCCAATATCCGTGTGGATGTGGTAAGCAAAATCAACAGGTGAAGCACCTTTGGGTAGTTCAAGAATATCTCCTTGAGGAGTCATCGGATAAACGCATTGAAGAGTCTGGTCAAGCTTCTTGAATGACTTATTTAGATCAGCTTTTACCGCAGAACGACGGTGGGTTTCTTTATAGAGCCAGTGCGCAGCAATCCCAAATTCAGCAACAGCATGCATTTCATGCGTGCGAATTTGGATTTCCACGTCATCTCCCTCTGATGTGGTTACGGTGGTGTGCAGGGATTGATAGCCATTGGGCTTCGGTTGTGTGATGTAGTCTTTGAAGCGATCTTCGTTATGAGGCCATTGCTCGTGAATATAGCTCAGTGCGGCATAGCAATCAGCAACGTCGTCAAGCAAGATTCGAAGTGCTATCAAATCTTGGATTCGCTCAAATTGTTGATCAACTTTTTGAAGTTTCTCATGGATCGAATAGAAGCGCTTGTAGCGCCCATAAACTTGGTGATTGAGGCCTGCTTTGCGTAGGGTCTGGCGAATTTGGCGAGACATGGACTCTACCAGTGCCGATCTTTCATTTCTTTTTTTCGCAACCAGCTTCTTCAATTGATAGTACTGATCAGGCTCCAGTATCTGAAAAGCGTGGTCCTCTAATTCTGCTTTAATCCAGAAAATTCCTAGTCTATTTGCGAGGGGCGCATAAACGTGGAGAGATTGTTTTGCAACGAGATCACGATGTGATTCTGGCAAGTCCTCAAATTGCTGAATTCGGTGCAGGCGAATCAGTAACAAAGCCATCATCAACGAGAAATTCCCACACATCGCGTAGATTAGATCTCTGGCTCGAATCAGGTGTTTTTCTGTCTCCATCTTGAAAGATAGACCATCTATCTGGCGGAGTCTTAAAAATATTTCGTAAGCATTCGGATGACAGAGTTGCTGAGTCATTCGGTCAGGCAAATCTGTGTAGTAGGGAAAGAGGTATAGAAGCAACCCAGCCTGAAGTTCATCGCTTGATTGACAAACTTGTGAGAGGCGGTTCAACAGATTGTTCAAATGATTCAACCGATCTGATCCCAATTGTTCTGAAGTCAAGAGGAACCCCAGTTCTGACAAGGCAACAGGCTCTGCAAACGGCCTAGCCTCCCAGAAATTACTTGGGTTTAGAACCTCAGAATATTTGGTTTGGATTAAGTTCGGTTCAATCATTCTTCCGAAGATGGAAACAAATCTTTGAAATAAGCAAAAAGTTTTATGTCCACATGTGAGGTCCTCATCTCCTTCTTTTTCATTAGATTGGAAATTTCAGAAGGCTCCACCACATAGACATCTAAAAATTCGCCCGGCTCTGAGTGTGGTTGGGGAGATTTATTAGTGGGTAAGTTTTCATCAACATCAACGAACACGAAACGACAAGCCTCGCCAAGCATACCAGGAGATGAATACATAGGCTCTGTTACTCTTCTGACAACACCCTGATAGCCGGTCTCTTCACTCAATTCTCGAAGGGCGGCTTCTGCAGGAGTCTCGCCAGAATCGACTAAACCTGCCGGAAACTCTAAAACATACCCTCCGGTTGGGGGGCGAAATTGACGAACTAGGATGTATTTCCCACTTGGCTGAAGCTGCGCAACGATGATCGCAGCTTCGTTCCGAGATCTTCGATGAACTGCCTCCCAACTGCGACGCTGACCGGCTTCATCCTCGTAGTTGATCTCTGTAAATTCCAACCAATTAGTAAGGTGCTTCGACTCTTCGTGGAGAATTTTACTGCGGTGGAGTGGTGGCATTACCTTCCTGGCTGGTGACATCCATTGTAAGAATTTTGGAAAACAATAATTTTTTTATCATCTAAGTCAATGCGACTCCAGATTTTTCGATAAGATTTGGAAACTTTTTAAACAAATACAATTCAACAAAAATTACCAGGAGTGCTTAATTCTTGATCATTCCTATCAATTTCTAGTCTCAATAAAGCAATCATCCAATCAACATCTGAAAAAAATCCTGTTCAATAAAGAAGACTCCGGTGTCTCCTTTGCAGTGGAGGGTTTGAATCAGTTTTCAACAGGAGTTTAAATTCTTCAGGGATGAAGCATGGGATATGACGAATTTGAAATGAAATCTAACGAGAAATTCATTGTGCAGGGAGGGAACTCCCTTCGCGGTGAAATCACACCTTCGGGAAATAAAAACGAAGCCCTTCCAGTACTGGCAGCAGTTTTACTGACAGAGGAGCCTGTCATTCTGCACAACGTACCAGACATTGCCGACATTCGATCAATGATGGATCTGCTTGAGAGCTTGGGGGTCATCATTGAAGAAATTGGTCCTCATTCGTTGCGTTTTGAGTCTCGTCAACTAACTCATTGTGATCCTGATACTGCTGCAGCCCGTGAAATCCGGGGATCATTCCTGTTAGCTGGGCCGATGCTCGCCCGTTACGGTTGTATCCGCCTCCCTGCACCTGGTGGTGACCGGATTGGAATGCGCCCAGTGCAAACCCATCTTCTTGCTCTAAGACAATTAGGAGCGCAGATTGAACTGGATTCAGAGGGTCAGTATGTGATGCAAACAGATCGACTCTGTGGAACATCAATTTACCTAGATGAAGCCAGTGTAATGGCTACAGAGAACGCGATCATGGCTGCTGTGATGGCCTGGGGTAGAACAACAATCTACAATGCGGCATGCGAACCCCACGTTCAGGGTTTGTGCAGATGCCTGTTGAAGATGGGCGCACACATTACAGGTATTGGTAGTAATTTATTGACCATAGATGGGTGTGTTCGCTTGCATGGTGCTGAATATACTATTCAGCCTGACCACACTGAGGTTGGCTCATTCATCGGTCTGGCTGCTGTCACAGGCAGTGAACTAAAGATCAGAAATGCGGGCGTTGATCAGTTGAAAATGATCAGGATGATGTTTGAAAGACTGGGGGTGGCTACAAATATTGAAGGTGATGATTTAATGATTCCAGCAGAACAGTCTTTGAGAATCAATCAGGAATCCCCCGGGATTCCCAAGATTGATGATGCCCCGTGGCCAGGATTTCCCGCAGACCTGACAAGCATCATGACGGTCGTGGCTACGCAATGTAAAGGAACGGTTCTGATTTTCGAAAAGATGTTTGAAAGCAGACTCTTCTGGGTAGACAAGTTGATCTCAATGGGAGCTCAAATCCTCCTCTGTGATCCTCATCGCGCTGTTGTTTCAGGACCGTCCAAACTTCAAGGAATGCCTGTCTCGTCTCCAGATATTCGAGCTGGAATGGCGCTGTTGATTGCCGCACTTTGTGCCAAAGGTGAGAGCATCATCCAAAATGTTCATCAAATTGATCGGGGCTACGAGAGAATTGACGAACGCTTACGTAGACTCGGAGCAGATATTCAGAGAGTGGATTATTAAGGGAGAGAATAATTCATCTGTTGGAAAAAAGAGGAAGTTGATCTTCTGATCGAATGTTCATCCCAAGATGCTCATAGGCTTGTCGGGTTACCATCCTGCCACGGGGTGTTCTTTGAAGAAATCCCTGCATCAGTAGGAAAGGTTCATACACTTCCTCAAGGGTGTCTTGTTCTTCAGAAACTGCAGCAGAGAGCGTGTTCAAACCAACAGGGCCACCATCGTATTTTTCGATGATAGTGCGCAGAATGTGACAGTCCATTTGGTCCAACCCAAGCTCATCAATTCCCATCCTTGCCAAGCTCTTCTGGACCAGCGGCAGGGTGATCACTCCTCCTGTTTCTAAGTCCGCAAAATCCCGACATCGTCTTAACATCCGGTTTGCTATCCTTGGAGTGCCTCGAGATCTGGTGGCCAGTTCCATCGCAGCTTCTTCTACGATTTCAATCTCGAGCAAAGCTGCAGCTCTAATGACGATCAGCTTCAGCTCTTCCGGAGTGTAGTATTCAAGCCGACATTGAATGCCAAATCGATCTCTCAGGGGTGCACTCAATAATCCAGCACGAGTGGTTGCTCCAACGAGGGTGAATCTTGGTAGGTCTAATTTTACTGTTCTAGCTGCAGGACCCTCTCCAATGAGGATGTCCAAAGTAAAATCTTCCATTGCTGAATAAAGTACTTCCTCGACAACTCGATTCATTCGATGGATTTCATCAAGAAATAGAACAGATCCTGGTTCCAAGTTGGTCAAAATTGCTGCTAGATCGCCCTGTCTTTCCACAACAGGACCTGAGGAGGACCTTAACGGAACTGCCAGTTCATTCGCAAAAATATTGGCCAAAGTAGTTTTGCCTAATCCTGGAGGTCCGCTCAAAAGCACGTGATCCAGGGCTTGACCTCGCTTGCGAGCAGCATGAATGAAAACCCGCAGGTTCTCTTTTACTGTCGATTGACCAATATATTCACTGAGGCGGGTTGGTCGTAGGGATAAGTCCTGTGACTCACCATCCTGAATTTCTGGAGCAACAAGGCGGTCGGGATTATCGCTGTTCAAAACTGAAAACCGTTAGTTGTGGGCGGGATTATGTGATTCCTGATTGCTGACCTCTTGAGAATTTTTCCCGATAAGAAGTGGAGAAATGGCGTAACCAAGCATGTAGATGAAGGCAACGTAACCGAAGAAATCTGTGAACGCAAACACAACTAGAATCAGTGTGGTTGCTCTTCCCATCCAAGGATTTTGATTGAAATAGCGGCCAGCGTGGATGTATCGGATCTTGTAGAAATTCATCAGTAGTGAGCAAAGAATCATCATTCCTGAGCAGAGATATACCCAAATCAATAAACTAGATGATTCACTCAATCGAGCTTGTTCAAGCATAATGAACGGAGCCGTTACAAGCAGGGCTGCCCCAGGAGTTGGGATGCCTTTAAAAAAGCCTGGAGTTGGTGTGGTGTCCAAAGTAAAGGCGATCAATCTGGCAATCCCAGCAACAGCATAAATAATTGCAATCAAACCATAAGGAAGCATCTGCATTCCAGGATGATCAATCCGATCCATTAGAATATAGAAAATGATTGCAGGGGCTAAGCAAAAGCTCACACCATCAGAGATGTCATCCAGAATCCCACCGGTTGTGATGTTTCTTTTCTTTTGCGGATCTGGCGGTTGAATCAGTCCGAGTTTTCGCGCTAAGGCTCCGTCCAACTTATCAAAGAAAGCTGCTCCCACCAGAATGATATAAGCTTGATGCATTTCCTGTTGCTGGGCAAACCAGATCGCCAGTAGTCCCATCAGGGCATTCATCACGGTCAGAGAGTTTGGTAGTGTAGCAAGAATTTGCCGACGTAGCTTCACATCGCCTAGGCAAAGGTCATCTAAGCAAAATGTGCCATATTTACGGCAGTAGCTTGCAATCGATCCAAAGTTGATGATCAAAAAGAACACTTCCAAAACCATCATTGTCTGCAGCGAAAGTCCTCCAATTTGATTTAACCAATTTGGTAAGACTTCGGCTGCTTCGGGAATGTAAAAAGCGTATCCATACAGAAAAGCTCCCACTGGTGTTGCTGCCATAGTACGTAGTCGACTCAGTTCACGCATTCCAGGTGCTTCCCCGTGTGTCTGTGCGAATCCCAACATAAAATGGGCAAAATGATCTCGCATCAGGACAATGATGGCGAGCAACAGCACAAACATAGCGTGGAACAGTTCCAAGTGTTGATTTGGACTAGATTCAGGCAGATGGTGAAAACGCCACATCATTCCAAAAGCAACGAGGGGGAAAATGAGCGAATAGACTAGCTTGTCCATCAATCGCTCTGCTAACTCGGCAAGCTTGTGATGTGGCTGAAATCGAGCTGCAAACCAGCCATCGACAAGATCAAAGACCATAGCGATAACTAGACAAGCCATCCCCAAAAAATAAAGAGATGGATTGCGCAAGATCATGGTCAGAATCGCACAGATCAAGCCTGCAAGTGCTAAGGGGGCTCGCCCATAGACCAGCAAAGTCGTAATGCGACTTGGGATTGGGCTGGAAGTTGAGGAATTCATTTGTCTACTGGATAAAGTTATGGTTTTTGGTGTGATTTAAGAAAATTTTCAATCCAGAGAGGTATGGGTCCTAGTTCAGTATTTTTTGTGAGTGAATCTAAACCTGCTTGGCGCACTGTCTCGGGCATCTTCCCTTTGCGCATTTCCATGAGTGCATGCGAATATTCAGGTATAAACTCAGGATGACCCTGACACCCAATGATATGTTCACCAAGCTGAAACATCGCGTTGGGACAAAATTCGCTTTGGAGGAGTCTTTGGGCATTTGGAGGTAATTTGGTGACCTGATCCTGATGACTCACCAAGACCTTCACCTCCTCAACTTTCGGAATCATCCAATCTTTGTTTGCTACTACACGATGGTGTGCTATCCCAACACCCCAACCTTTTTGACTTTTCAGAGTTTCACCACCCAGTGCTTGCGCTAGCAGTTGATGGCCGAAACAAATGCCCACGGTTGGAATTTTTTGTTGATGCAAACTACGCACGAAGGATTCAAGATCCCTAATCCATTGCAGATCCTCATAGACGCTTGATGCGCTTCCAGTCAATATATAGGCTTCGCAAAGATCAGTCTGGTCAGGTAATTCAGCGTCGCATGCCGCAAAGTTCAGGAGTTCATGCTGAGGATTTTGAGCATGAATCATGGTTGCAAACATTTCTGGATAATTACCGAACTTGGGCTGCAGTTCGGATCTTACGTGATCGCACTGAAGAATTCCAATTCTCATAGATTGTTTACCAGTTCATTACAGATGACAGATCAGCCACTTCGAAAGCTCGAGTTCCTTCATGCTAATGGATTTCCAGCAAGTTCTTATCGGCAATTATTTAAAAATTTTGAGGATTTTGACGTCCATTTTGTTGAATCATTAGGGCAGTTTGAGAGAGGGTTGCCCCAAGATTGGGAATCAATTGCGGACCAAGTCCTTTCGCAAATGAACTCTCATCAACCGAGTGTGGGTGTGGGGCATTCATTGGGAGCCGTAGTTTTACTTTATGCTGCGGAACAAAGGCCGGAAGCTTTTACAAACATAATTTTACTGGATCCACCCCTCTTTTCATTTGGCAAGCGGGCATCTTTGTGGTTATTGAAAAAATTCGGAAAAATGGATCGGGTTACGCCGGCTCGTACAGCTCTTAGACGCCGCGAAGCTTTTTCTTCTCATCAAGAAGCTTTTGATCAATTGCGAAAACGCAGTTTTTTTCGCAAGTTTTCTGATCAAGTATTGACTGACTATGTTTCAAATGGCTTCATTGAGCAAGCAGACTGCGTAAAGCTGCATATTCCCAAAGAGTTGGAATATCATCTTTTCCAAACTATTCCATTGCGCTTTTCTAGGTCCTGGAAAGGGCTAGAAGGCCATTTGGTATTCGCAAGTGATAAGGGAGTGCTTCAACAATCCGACCGCAACGAACTTCGTAAGACTCTACCAGGTTTTCAGCAAACAGCTTTCAATGGAGGACACATGTTTCCTCTGGAACAGCCAGAAAAG
>CAJXNF010000088.1 GCA_913056375.1 uncultured Pseudomonadota bacterium
GCACCCGTGAGGGCCGATACTGGATTGAAGGAACAATTTCCCCAAAGTTTGATCCAGATTTCATCACGAATTTTTGTTTTTTGTGGTGCTTTCAAACCACCAGAGATCATCAAGGCAGAAAGGTGCTTCACTCGATCTGAAGGTTCTGAGGAGGGCTCTCCAAGAGTGAAGCGGTCGCCATCCAAGTGACGTATCAAGCCCGGCTCAGCGATTTCACAAGCAGGGTAGACCACACATCCAATCGCCCGTTCAGGCCCAATCGTTTCCCAAATCACTCCTCCGGGATCCACCGATTGAAGAGGCTGATCATCCAGTGAAGTTCCGCTTGCAGCCTTGTGAAAGTACCACCAAGGCAGGCCGTTGACAGCAGAAACTACTGCTGTTTCGGGTCCAAGCAGAGGAATGAGATTTTGAGCAATTTTGGGGATGCCATGAGCTTTGACCGTTATAATGACAAAGTCTTGAGGGCCAAACTCATTTGGATTTTCACTAGCGGGAAGATGGTGTGTAGAAATTTGCCCATCTTTTTCGAAGCGCAACCCTTTTTCTTGGATTGCCTTTAGATGAGGTCCTCGGGCTACTAGAGATACTTCAGCACCTGCTTGGTCAAGAGCTGAAGCGAGATAACCTCCAATTGCACCTGCGCCATAAATACAGATTTTGGTCATTATAATTTTCCCATGACCTTCAAATTAGTCTTCCAATCCAAGTTTTTTGGCGAGGCCAATGCGCTGTAGTTTGCCAGTTGCGCCCTTCGGAATTTCATCCACAAAGACGATGTGTTTTGGGATTTTAAATTTTGCTAAGTGCTCTCCGGCGTATTTGCGTAACTGTCCAGCATCCATTGATTTTCCATCAACCATGACGATAGCAGCACCAATTTCCTCTCCCAACATTTTATCTGCAACAGCGAAGGTCACTACTTGCTGGATATCTGGGTGCTCCATCAAGACATTGTCAACTTCCAATGGAGAGATCTTTTCACCCCCTCTGTTGATGATTTCTTTCAAACGGCCTGTAATCTTCAAATAGCCATCTTGGTCAAACAAACCCTGGTCACCGGTTCGGAACCATCCATTCGTAAAGCTGGAGGCGTTTGCAGCGTCATTGTTTTCATAGCCCGGTGTAACGTTCTCACCTCGAATGCAGACCTCTCCTTCTTCACCAGCTGAGAGCTGATTGCCTGATGAATCCATGATGCATACTTCTGGAGAGGTGACTATTCCTACGAAACCGGCTTTCTGTTTTCCCAACTCCAGTGGGTTTGAAGTCATTTGATGAGCGGCTTCCGTCATTCCATAAGCTTCAATGACAGGACAGCCAAAGACATCATTCAATTCACCGAAGACGGCAGGAGGCAATGATGCTGAAGAAGACCGCAGGAAGCGTAACCCTAAAGCCCTTGCAGCTTCAGGTTGTTTTTGCGCTCTGAGTAAAATGGTTTGGTGCATCGTGGGTACACCCGAATACCACGAGATTTTTTCTTCCTTGGCTAGTTCAAGAAATTTCATTGCATTGAAGCCACTGGAACAGCAAACAGAAGCACCTTGAGACATGCTGGTAGCCAAGACGGCAATCAGGCCATGAATATGAAACAGGGGCATAATATTCAGGCAATGGTCTGTAGCTTTTAATTCCAGACTCGCAGAGATATTTCTTGTGGATGCCAGGATGTTTCTTTGGAGCAAGGGGACAACTTTGGGACGCGAGGTAGTCCCAGATGTGTGAAGAACGAGCGCTTCGTGATCAAGACTAGATGGATGAATCTCTGCTTCTGATTGAAAAAGCTCAAACGACCCAGCTGGACTGCCGGAGTGAACCTTTGCTTCCACAACAGGAATTGAGAGATCAGCAGCCGCAGCCCGAACAGGATTTGTGCTGTTTTCCTCGACAATCACTAGGCCAGGTTTCAGATCTTCGAGATAAAATGCGTATTCACTCTGTTTGTAAGTTGGATTCAAAGGTGCGGCGGACATGTAGCTGGCAACGGCTAGGAATGCTGAAGCCATTTCAGGCCCATTCGGGAGGACAATCGCTACTCTATCAGAATTAGTGAGGCCTTGTGAGGCTAGTTGTCTTCCGATTTTGTCACAGTGGCTTCGTAAGGCCTGATAACTTAGTGATGGTCGATTTGGGGCACTAATGGCAATTGCTTCAGCGCCTCCTGCATCGATGATGGATCTAATCGTCACGGTTCTGTCCTTCTTTCAACTACTTGTTTTTCCTAGTGTTGTTTTAAATGACTTCGATGGTCATAGTCCCTAGGTTTTCAATTTCACACTCCATTTTATCACCTCGTTGAATGGGCCCGACACCCGCAGGAGTACCCGACATGATCAAATCTCCCCCTGCGATATCATAAAATCTTGAGAGGTATGCGATCATTTCCGGTACTTTCCAAATCATTTGATTTAGATCACCATCCTGCTTGATCTCACCATTGACCTTAAGGCAGATCCGACCTTGATCCAAGTGTCCGGTTTCACTTGCGGGAACCAGCTCGCTCATCGGGGCAGATTTTTCAAAGGATTTTCCGACCTCCCAAGGTCTGCCTAGTTTTTTGGCTTCTCCTTGCAGGTCGCGCCGAGTCATGTCTAACCCTAGTCCATACCCGTAAACATGCTCGAGTGCGTTTTCCAGACTAATGTCAGCACCCCCACTCTTCAGAGCTACCACCAGCTCCATTTCATGATGCACATCACTAGTTTGTGGTGGATAGGGAAATGTTCCTGAAGTGTCTACGTTTTGGGCATTCTTCTGGAAGAAAAAAGGCGGCTCCTTGTTGGGGTCATGACCCATCTCAATTGCATGATCGGCATAGTTGCGGCCAATGCAATAAATCCTGCGGACAGGAAATGACTCATTGGAACCGCGAATGGGTAGGCAAACTTGTGGGGCGGGATCAATTACAAACTTTGTCATTGTCTAATTTCCTTCATTTGATGAAAAATGTGCGAACCCGAGTCAGGCAGCACGTCGTGAAGCATAGTACGAAACTCGCTTTTCCAAGTAAGCGAGGATTTCAGCGAGGATGAAAGCAAGGGAGAAGAGGACAATCAAAACAGCCCAAAAATGCTTCATCAAAAAGTTCGATGAGTAAAGCTCGAAGAGTGCACCAAAGCCGACGATTGAGATCAAAAGTTGTCCAATGATCACCCCCTTGACCGCACGAATAAATCCAATCCGAACTCCTCCCAAAATTTCTGGAAGAGCTGCCCAAAAATAAATTTTGAAAAAAGCATCCTTTGGAGTGGCTCCGAACGAATGAGCCATCTCTACCAACGAACGATTGATTTGCATCACACCGGCTCGAGCATTCAGAACGATGATCCAAATCGCAAAAAGTGCTGTGGTGATCACGATCGCTTGCAATCCAAAGCCGAAGAGGACCATCAAGACGGGAACGAGTGCTGTTAAAGGAGCACTCAAAAACATATTCACCCAAGGAAGCAGCAGTTCATCCACCAGACGGTTTTTGCCCATCAGGATCCCCAAGGGAATGCCAATGACAATCGCAGAAACAGTTCCTAGCAGAAACGCATACCCCGTGTCTGATAAGGCTGTTAAAAAAACTTTGGTTGTGCTGATTTCCAGCAAAGTGACGAAAATGTCCGATAGAGCTGGGATGAAAAATGTGATTTGCAATCTACCGACAATTTCCCAGAGCAGTCCCCACAAAATGAGTGAAGACATCTGCGGTAATTCATATCCAAAAAGCTTCATCTGATTTTCATTCCACGTAGGTTCTTAGTGAAGCCCAGATTTTATCAACGATGTCCAAATACTCAGCATCTCTGCGGATGCTATCCTTGTCTTTATTCCGAAAACCAGTTGGTCTGATGATCTCTGAAACACGGCTGGGGCGAGGTAAGAGGATCGCAATTTGATCAGAAACGTAGACGGCTTCTTCGATGGAGTGGGTCACAAACAAGAAGGTCTTGTTTTCGTTTTGAACCAAGCTCAACAGATCTTCCTGGAACTTTCTTCTGGTCTGTTCGTCAACGGCAGAGAATGGTTCATCCATCAGCAAGACTTGAGCATCTACACTGAGTGCTCTAGCTAGTCCAACTCGTTGACGCATACCCCCTGAAAGCTCATGTGGATAGCTTTGTTCAAAGCCACTTAGCCCCACGTCCTTGATATACTTTACAGCTATCTCCTCTCTCTGAGGTTTGGGAACTCCTCTCAATTCTAGCCCGAAAGCCACGTTGCGCAAAACTGTGGCCCATGGTAGCAAGGCAAAATCTTGAAAGACAAAGGCTCGATCAGGTCCCGGGCCAGTCACAGGTTTGCCATTTACCAAAACCTCACCACTGGTCGCTGGAATCAGACCAGCGATGATTTTTAGCAAAGTTGTTTTGCCACAACCCGAAGGACCCAGAAGAGAGGTGAGTTGTCCTTTCGGGAACTGTAGGGTCAGATCACGAAGCGCTTCAACATCTCCATAATTTTTAAAAACATTCCTTACCTCTACGGCATTTTCAGAGATCTGCTTCGTTTCACTCATTTAATAGGCTCCATGGTTCATTCCGAAGCATAGCCTCTGTTGAGGCCTCCGAATAAGAAACGTTCCAATTTTTCCAGCAGGTTCAGAAAGACAACTGCTAGGACTATGATCGAAAAGATCGCAGCGTACATACTTGGATAATCTGCAATCGAACGACTGTAGGTGATGATGTCACCGACTCCAGTCGGAGTAATCTTTAATTCTGCGAGGATAGCTCCAATGAACCCAGCGGAGATGCCTAGGCGAAGGCCGGCAAAAATAATTGGCGATGCGGCGGGGAGTACAATCTTCAAAACAATATCGCTTCGGGTTCCGAGAAATGCCAACCCCATCTCCTTGATGGAGGCTGGGGTGTTGCGCACAGCACCACCTGTATTCAGCGCAATTACCGGCATTGCCATGATGCAGAAAACAAATACCTTTGAAGTCAGCCCAATCCCATAAGCCATCACCAACAAAGGGATTAGCGCAGCAAGAGGAGCAGTCTGCATCACTACAAAAATGGGAGAGACGAGCCAATCGAGCTTACGGTTCAGTCCTATGAAAAGTCCGATTCCAATTCCAAAGAAACCTGAAATCAGAATTCCAACTACTAAAGGTCTTAGGGTTTCCCCATAAGCAGTAAAAAGGGTTCCATCCCAGATCAAAATTGCCAGCGCTGTCATGGATTCAAGGAAGGTTGGAAAGGCAAAGCTAACTGGAATCCTACCAGCAACTTCCCAGGCTCCAAAAACAAAGAATGCGGATAACAATTTCAACAGATTCGATCTACTCAACATGAAGCCTTCATTCAGCAATAGATTCAAAGGTTCTGTTGATGAGTTGTTTCATTTTGATTGAACAATATTCGGAGATTTTGAGGCCGCTGCCAAAGGAGACAGCGGCTTTGAATGAGGTTACTTAGCGGCTTTGTTCAGGGGTTCCATATACCAGAAATCATTGATGTTCAATGAACCTGCATCGCCTTGGAGTTGGCCTGCTTTGGAATACCATTCCATATCGGCTTTGGCTGCCTTCATCCCACCACCGTTGGCATCATAGAGTCCACCCGCAACGGCATCCGTGTAAAATTGATCCAAATTGCCAAGCACCTCTTTTGGTAATTGCCCAATCGGTCCATCTGGATTGGTCTCTCGACTGATAATGGTTGGATCCTTCATCATGTCTTGGTAAACGCTGACAAGGGCACCCACAAAGATGTCAACATCCTTGCTGTTGGCTTTGATCCAATTGAGATTTGCAAAGAGCGCTTCGTCGCTTGCATCAACTTCAAACATTGGTAACACATTGAAATTGTTACCATGAAGCTTCACGAGTTTATTCTTATTGGACAAGTCCACAATGGTTGCGTCAGTTTGCCCAGCAATTAGCGCTGCAATCCGATTAGCTGAACCCGGAACATAGGAACGCTTGCCGAACTTCATGTTGAGACGATCCTCGATCACGTTGGCAATGGACTCCGTACCTCCACCCCGTGAGTGGAGCATAATGGGCTCACCATTCAAATCCTCGAGTTTTGAATATTTTTTGGAGGTGACAGGAAAGAACTTTAGCTTGGACAATTGGAAGATGATTCGGACTGGAGCCTTGGATCGCTGCATCACAGAGTATGGAGTTCCAAATCCAATGTCCATTTGACCACTGAGGATCGCTTGAATTGCCAATTCCTCATCAGAAAAAGCTGTCCATCGTAGTCCAGACCATTTTTCTGGGCTCGATCTAGAGCTACAAAGAAGGCAGCTAATTCATCTGATGGTGTTTCAGCTAGCGCAATCCTAATCTTATTGGCCTGAGCTGGGCCTGCAAAAACAATCAACATGGCCAGCAGCGTACCGAGAATCACGCCGATGGTACTTTTCGTTACTCGCATAATTCCTCCTCCTGTTTTGAACAAAAGCAAAGAGGCCAACCACCAATTCAGGTTGACTCAAAAATTTTTCCGGCCGAGCGAAACACAATAGATGAACGTTCGACTTAAACCACCGGCAAAACTTTTTTCATGATTGATCTGATTGGTCAAACTCTTTTTAAAGATTGGTTAAAGATTGGTTAAGATATTGACGTCAGACTTTGAACTGTGCAATAACGTCTTCCATTAATATTTTCTCAAACATAAAGGAGAATCTTTGTCGTCTGCAGATGGTGCTCTCATTCAATTGAAGGCCTGGTTATCCCAAAGCAATTTGCCAAAGGACGGTAGATTGCCTCCTGAGAGAGAGTTTGCTGACCTGCTGGGTGTGTCCAGAGGAGATCTGCGCAAAGCGCTAGCGACTCTTGAAAAAAATGGAGAACTGTGGCGAAGAGTTGGTAAGGGAACTTTTTTTGGTGCGAAACCAATCGATGAATTATCTGTTGTTGGTCGGGTTGCTGAACAATCTAACCCAATGGAGGTGATGAGTGCGAGAATATTGATCGAACCCTTGCTCGCTCGACAGGCCGCAATCAATGCGACAGGTTATCATATTGATGACTTGGAGCGCTGCCTGGTTGCACAACGGCAGGCTGTGACTTGGCGTCAATACGAAAATGCGGACAATCGCCTGCATCGCACCATTGCAGAGGCTTCTCGAAATACGGTTTTGTTGGCACTTTTCGATCAATTGAATGCAATCCGGCGTGCTGTGGTTTGGGGACGACTCCGAAGTCAAACATCTGTCCCACCTGATGATCATCATAGTTTTGCACAACACGATGCGATAGTTCGAGCAATCCGCGAAAGAGATCAAGAGAATGCTGCCGCAATCATGAAAACGCATCTTGAGGAGGTCAGAGACGGCTTGATCAGGGCAAAACCGAATGCAGTGTAAAGTTCAAATAAGGCATTTCAACTAGCAGTGTTTTCCAAGGAATCAAACAAACTATTGGGAATAAATTTAAATGAATGAAGAAAAGCCGACTTTGGAAGTCTTCAGCGATTTTGTCTGACCCTGGTGCTATCTTGTCACCGGGCGTGTCAAAAGGTTGGAGGAAAAATTCAAATTGTCGATCAAGTGGGTTCAGTTTCCATTACATCCTGAAACCCCAAAAGAAGGTTTGTCTTTAGAAGAGCTATTTGCAGGCAGAGATTTGGACATCCCAGCCATTCAGGGGCATCTGAGAGAATTGATGCGCTTGGAGGGGTTGCCCTATGGAAATCGAACACATACCTACAACAGTCGATTAGCTCAGGAACTATCGAAATGGGGGGAAAGATTTGCAGCAGGCACCCTCCTGAATCAGAAGATATTTGAAGCTTATTTTGTTGATGGCCACAACCTAGCTAATCAAAACCTGTTAGTAAATCTTGCTGGAGAAGCTGGGCTGTCAACTCAAGAAGCCGCAGAAGTCCTTGAAAATCGTTCTTATAGAGAAGCGGTTGACCTTGATTGGATGAGATCGAGGCAAATCGGAATTTCTGGTGTGCCTACGTTTGTGATGGGACAGTATGGAATTTCAGGAGCCCAGCCCTATGAGATGCTTGAGCGCTTCGTTGTTGAAAATACTGTCTAAATCTTTATTCCTTCACTCCAAAAGAAGTGTCTTTTTTTCGATCCAATCCAAGTTTGTAATCCCTGCCACTTCATCTGGATAAACCGCTTCCAGAATCTCTTCCATTTTGACAATCTGATAAAATCTGAAACGTCAGAAAAAAGAGTTGTAATGTTTCAATAATGTTGTATTTGTTTACAAAATACATTCAAAGTTATTCAATTTCTGGGGTTAAAGGTAGAGAAATTTCAATCTTCTGACAGAAATTTTCTGGTCTAAATTTGAATAACTTCATCATCTTGCCTCAGTGGCTACCCTTTGAAAAATGGTAGATATGGAGTACAGACTATCGCAAAATTTAGTGGTGATTGAAGAGCCCTTGGAAAAAAACAATGTCAATCAATTGAGGGAAATCCTGACGAAAACTCCTGAACCTCCAGAAAGTTTAACGATTGATCTGAGTAAGTCTCCCATGATTGATACCGCAGGAATTCAATTGCTGATTGCAATGAGGGAATTCATGCGTAGTAAAGATCGCGAATTTAAAATCCATTTTAATGAAGACTTAGAAAAAATTCTTAACTGGTGTGGGGTTGGTTGGCTAGCCAATGGGGCTCAGGGATGAATGCAAATATACTCATGGTGGATGACTCCAAAACTATACGCTTCCAAGTTCGGAAAATCTTGGAGGCCGAGCCAGATCATGAATACAAAATTTCTGAAGCAGGAGATGGGAAAGAGGCATTAGACTTTGTTGCTGCATCTACCAAGGAACAGTTGCCAGACTTGGTGCTACTAGATCGAAATATGCCGAGAATGAATGGGGACGAATTTATTCGAATTTTTAAAGCAGATCCATTTTGGGGCCATATACCTGTTCTGTTTCTGACTACACACGGAGAAATCGAAGAACTTGTCAAAGGTCTGACTGAATTACAGGCAGATGATTATCTTGGGAAACCCTTCAATCCCTCAGAGTTGCAAGCCAGAGTGAAATCCTTGCTCCGAGTCAGGATGGCAGAAAAGGAAACATTGCG
>CAJXNF010000089.1 GCA_913056375.1 uncultured Pseudomonadota bacterium
CGCAGAGAAGGGGTTGAAATACTTCAAGGATGCCGAGCAGTGATGAAATGCAGACCGCAATTCCTGCCTGCCTTATGCATGTTGTAAGCTCCAAGGGCCTGATTTTTCTGGCTGACGATCTGCCGAACGATACCCAACGACGTGACCAGGTGCTGCTTGCTGCTATGGGTTCCCCAGATCTGCGTCAGATTGATGGGGTGGGTGGGGCTCATCCGCTCACTAGCAAGGTGGGGGTGGTCTCCAAGTCTACTCGCTCCGATGCGGATATCGACTATCTCTCCCTGCAAGTCGTTGCCGACAAGGCCGAGGTCAGTGACAGTCAGAATTGCGGCAACATCCTGGCAGCAGTCGGTCCCTTTGCCATTGAGAAAGGACTCGTCAAACCGCAGGGTGATCTCACCGAAATTCGCATCCACATGGTCAATACGGCCAACCTGGCTATTGCCCAGGTTCAGACGCCACAAGGGAAAGTCAACTACGAAGGGACAGCCCGGATCGATGGGGTTCCTGGTACCGCTGCCCCGGTCCTTCTGGATTTTCTGGACACCGCTGGTTCGAGCTGTGGGGCTCTGCTACCGACAGGCAGGGCCTGCGATCAAATTGATGGAGTCCATGTCACCTGCATCGACAACGGCATGCCTGTCGTGCTGATCGCAGCCCAGGATTTGGGCAAGACAGGTTATGAAACTCCGGAGGAATTGGAAGCAGACTCGCAACTGAAGAGCCGGGTTGAATCCATTCGCTTGCAGGCCGGTTCGCTGATGAATCTAGGAGATGTCAGCAAGCAGACGGTCCCCAAGATGTCACTGGTGGCTCCCGCTCAACAAGGAGGAGTGATCGCCACTCGGACTTTCATCCCACACCGGGTGCATGAAGCGATAGGAGTGCTGGGGGCGGTCAGTGTGGCCTCGGCGTGTGTGCTGCCCGGATCCGTGGCTCAGGCTGTTACTGGACTGCTGCCCGAATCTGGTAGAGTGACTCTGGAAGTGGAACATCCAACAGGATTTTTCACGGTCGGTTTGGAAGTTGAAGTGCAGGGAAGCGAGGTCTTGCTTCACCGTGCGGGTCTCTTACGAACAGCGAGAATGCTGATGCGTGGAGAAGTGATGATCCCCTCGTCTGTGTGGAGTGGCCAGTGAGACCCATTCAGCGCATTTGTTTACTAGGTTTTGGGGAAGTGGGCCGGACCCTGGCCGAGGATCTGGGTAAGCTTTCCGGGCTTCAACTGACTGCCTTTGATCTGCTGTTTGCCGAGAAAGAGACCTCAGCCAGTAAAAATCTGCTGGCTTGTCCTCACGTGGTTGGTTATCAGCAGGCCCAAGAAGCTGTGGTGGAAGCACAGCTCGTGATCAGTGCGGTTACGGCTGCTCAGGACTTGAGAGCTGCTCAGTCGATCACAGAGGCTTTGCCCAAGGACTGCTGGTTCCTCGATCTGAACTCAGTCGCTCCAGAGACCAAGCGCCATGCTGCCCAACTGATCGAGGGGGCCGGAGGTCGATACGTCGAAGCCGCGGTGATGTCTCCGATCCATCCCCTGCGTAGCAAATCCCCGATGCTGCTGGGTGGTCCACATGCATTGACATTCGTAGAGGTGGGTCAGGACTTGGGCTTTGCAGGAATGAGTTTCTGTGATGCCAACATTGGCAAGGCTTCGGCGACCAAGATGTGCCGCAGCGTGATGATCAAGGGCCTCGAGGCACTGATCTCAGAGTCACTGCTCTCCGCCCGACACTACGGGGTTGAACAAGAAGTGCTGGATTCGCTCAACAATCTCTTCCCGATGGAAAATTGGCCGCGCCATGCGCACTACATGATCTCACGGACCCTGGAACACGGTGTCCGCCGAGCAGAGGAGATGCGCGAGGTCGCCTTGACGGTGCAGGCTGCTGGTTTGGACCCACAAATGAGCCAGGCAACGGTGGAGAGGCAGGCCTGGGCTCCCCAGTTTGCCAAGGCGTTGGAACAGGACGAGTTGCTCCCACTGCTGGACCAGATGCTGGCTCAACTTCACTCTCAAGCAGAGAAACCCAAATGCTGATCATTGATTGCCATGGACACTACACGACGGCACCTGCGCCCTTGCAGCAATTTCGTGATGCACAGTTGGCTGCCTACAAGGATGCTTCCCAGCCACTTCCGGTACTTGGAGAGATTTCAGATGATCAGATTCGGGAGAGCATCGAGCAGAACCAACTGCGGCTGATTCGGGAACGTGGGGCTGACATGACGATCTTCTCGCCCCGAGCCTCGGCGATGGCCCATCACCTGGGAGATGAAGCGGTCTCTCAAAGCTGGACCCGAGCCTGTAACGACATGATCAAACGAGTGGTTGATCTCTTTCCGGAAACCTTCGTGGGGGTTTGCCAGTTGCCCCAATCCCCCGGTGTGTAGATTCCGAATTCCATTGCTGAACTGGAACGCTGCATCCTGGAATTGGGCTTTGTCGGCTGCAACCTCAACCCGGATCCTTCAGGTGGACACTGGACTTCCAAGCCGCTGACTGACAAGAGTTGGTATCCCTTCTTTGAAAAGATGGTCGAGTTGGATGTGCCTGCGATGATTCACGTCTCTGGTTCCTGTAACGAAAATTTCCATGCAACTGGAGCACACTACATCAACGCGGACACTACCGCCTTCATGCAGTTCATCCAAGGAGACTTGTTCAGTGATTTTCCGAATTTACGGTTTATCATTCCACACGGTGGGGGAGCAGTGCCCTATCACTGGGGACGCTACCGCGGCCTGGCCGATATGCTCAAACGACCGCTGCTGGCTGATCATGTGATGAAGAACGTCTTCTTCGACACCTGTGTCTACCACCAGCCGGGGATTGATCTGCTGTTTCGGGTGATTGACATCGACAACATTCTTTTTGGTTCTGAGATGGTTGGGGCTGTACGCGGAATTGATCCGGAAACTGGACAATTCTTTGATGACACCAAGCGCTATGTGGATGCCCTGAATCTCTCGGAAGTGGATCGAAAAAAAGTCTTCGAAGGCAACGCCCGTCGAGTCTACCCACGACTCGATACTCGTTTGCAGGAGCTGGGACGATGAGTGCCTTCACGATGGATGCGGATTGGTTGCACTGGCATCAGACCCCATCCAAGCCGAGGTTCCAGCCACCTGCTGGAGCTGTGGACGCACACTGCCATGTCTTTGGCCCGGGGGATCAGTTCCCCTTTGATCCGGAGCGCAAGTACACCCCTTGTGATGCTTCCAAGGATCAACTCTGGCAACTGCGGGATTTTCTGGGTTTTAGCCGAAACGTGATTGTTCAGGCTACCTGCCATGGAGCGGACAACCGTGCGCTGGTCGATGCCCTGAATCATTCTGGAGGCATGGCCCGGGGGGTTGCCACTGTCAAACGTACCATTACAGAGCAAGAACTCCAGGAACTACATGACGCAGGGGTGCGCGGGGTGCGCTTCAACTTTGTCAAACGCCTGGTGGATGCCCTGCCCTTTGATGCTCTTGGTGAGATTGCCGCGAAGATTCAGCCTCTGGGCTGGCACATTGTGATCTACTTTGAGGCTGCCGAGCTTCCTGAGTTGTTCGATTTTTTCACTTCTTTGCCAACCACCGTGGTGGTCGATCACATGGGACGACCAGATGTAAGTAAATCAGTGGATGGTCCGGAGTTTGGTTTATTTTTGAAACTGTTGGAGGAACATCCGAATTTCTGGTCAAAGGTTAGCTGTCCGGAGCGACTTTCTCAGCAGGGGCCACCGAGCTACTCCGACGTGATTCCCTTTGCGAGAAAGGTTGTAAAAATCTTCCCAGATCGCGTTTTGTGGGGAACCGACTGGCCGCATCCGAACATGAAATCACACATGCCGGATGATGGGCATCTGGTCGATGTGATTCCTCATATTGCCCCAACAGCAGAGCTCCAGCACAAACTGTTGATTGACAACCCCATGCGCCTGTATTGGGCCGACTAAAGAGGAAAATGGCACTCGACAAACCTTATCTCGATATTCCTGGAACCATCATTTTCGATGCAGAGCAGTCTCGCAAGGGCTACCATCTCAACCAGTTTTGCATGTCGCTGATCAAGGCAGCGAATCGGGAACGCTTCAAGGCGGATGAGCGAGCCTACCTGGATGAATGGCCAATGACTGAAGAACAGAAACAGGCTGTGCTGGCCCGTGACCTCAACTGGTGCATTCGTACTGGTGGGAATATCTATTTTCTGGCCAAGATTGGTGCCACGGATGGTAAGAGTTTCCAACAGATGGCTGGTAGTATGACCGGCATGACCGAAGAGGAGTATCGAGAGATGATGATCAAGGGGGGGCGTTCTCCCGAGGGCAACCGTTATCTCGGCGAAGACGGTGACGCCCAAGCTCATCGTCAGCCCCAGGGGAATTCTCATCATGCCCAAGCCAAGGAGATGTGACATGGCCTATGTTTCCGCTTCCGTCTATACTTCGCATGTCCCTGCAATTGGTGCTGCCTTGGATCAGGGCAAGACCCAGGAGCCGTATTGGCAACCACTCTTTGCTGGATATGAATTTTCCAAGCAGTGGATGCAGGAAGCCAAGCCAGATGTGATCATCCTGGTCTACAACGACCATGCGACAGCTTTCAGTCTTCAGATGATTCCAACCTTTGCGATTGGTACGGCTGCTGAGTTTCGACCTGCCGATGAAGGCTGGGGACCTCGGCCTGTGCCAATGGTTCAGGGGCATCCAGAGTTAGCTTCTCATATCGCCCAATCCGTAATTCTACAGGACTTTGATCTGACAATTGTCAATGAGATGGATGTGGATCATGGCTTGACCGTTCCTCTCTCGTTGATGTGTGGCCAACCAACAGCCTGGCCCTGCCCTGTGATTCCCTTTGCGGTCAACGTGGTTCAGTACCCCGTACCGAGAGGACAGCGTTGTTTTCAACTGGGGCAAGCAATTCGTCGAGCATTGGATGAGTATGACGAAGACCTGAATGTCCAGATTTGGGGCACCGGCGGCATGACCCACCAGTTGCAGGGACCACGTGCAGGGCTGATCAATAAGCAATGGGACAGCAAGTTTTTGGACAAGTTGATCGATGATCCGGAGGCCGCCGCTGCGATTCCACACATCGAATATGTTCGGGAAGCGGGTAGTGAGGGAATTGAACTGGTGATGTGGTTGATTGCACGGGGAGCAATGAGTGATGTTGCCGGTGGTTCCAAGCCGACTGTGCGTCATCGCTTCTATCATGTGCCAGCTTCCAACACTGCGGTGGGACATTTGATTCTGGAGAATGGTCACTGAGTTGGTAACTTGAGTAACAGGTTTACAAAGCATTGACAGTGGGTTTTTTGTAGTTATTTTGTAATTACAAAAATTCTGGAGAAACACATGGCTGGTTTGATCAAGATTGGTAACTCTCAGGGAGTTCGAATCCCTAAGCTGCTGATTGAGCAGGCTCAGTTAGAAAATCAAGAATTATCTCTGGAAGTGACCAGTGAGGGGCTACTCATCCGGCCTACTAAGAAGCCACGACAGGACTGGCCAGAAAAGATTCGATTGGCTCTGAAAAAAAATGGGCAGTCGGAGAAGTTGGATCCTGATTGGTTGGATGCGAAACTGACTGAAGAGAATGATTCAGAATGGTGAAGACAATTCACCGCTTTGAGGTCTGGTGGGTGAATCTGGAGCCTACCAAAGGTTCGGAAATCCGAAAGACGCGACCATGTGTGATTATCTCCCCTGATGAATTAGCCGCTCTGAAGACCATCATCGTTGCCCCAATGACTTCTCAAGGTTTTGAATTCCCTTCGCGAATCTCCTGTGAATTTGATGGAAAACAGGCGCTGATTCTCTTGGATCAGATGCGTGCGGTAGATAAGAATCGTTTGCTGGAAAAAATGGGGATTCTGGAAGCATCTGTCCAAAAGAAAGTGATCAGTTGCTTGCTTGAGTTGTTTGCTGAGTAACGATGAATTTTGAAAAATTACTTGAATAAATTGTCCAGACTAGAGGGCATGTTGTTGAACTGGAGATAGCGAATGAAAATCATTTTGGCGGGACCAGGTGCTTTTGGCAAAAAACACCTGGATGGCCTCAAGAATATCGAGGGAGTTGAGGTTGTTGCGCTGGTAGGACAACCTTTGGAGCCAACACAAGCTGTTGCAGCGCAGTATGGAATTCCTCATGCGATGACAGATTTAGATCAGGCGCTAGCCCTTCCAGGAGTTGAGGCCGCGATCCTGGCCACCCCTACCCCAATCCATGCTGCCCAGGCGCTTCAGTGTCTGAAAGCCGGTGTGCATGTGGAGGTCGAGATTCCCTTGGCCGATAACTGGTCAGATGCTCAAGCTGTGATGGATCTGCAACAAGAGACTGGTTTGGTCTGTATGGTCGGCCACACTCGCCGCTTTAATCCATCGCATCAGTGGGTTTACAAGAAAATTCAGGCTGGTGAGTTGAAGATCCAGCAACTGGATGCGCAGACCTACTTTTTTCGACGCAAGAACATCAACGCAGCTGGAGAACCGAGAACCTGGACGGATCACTTACTCTGGCATCATGCGGCTCACACGATCGATCTCTTTCAATTCCAAACAGGAGAGGAGGTTGTTAGGGCCAATGCGGTTCAGGGACCGATGCATCCAGAATTGGGGATTGCCATGGATATGTCGATCCAGTTGCTTTCTGAATCAGGTTCAGTCTGCACATTGTCTCTCAGTTTCAACAACGATGGTCCATTAGGAACGTTCTTCCGCTACATCTGTGACAACGGCACCTACATCGCACGCTATGACGATCTGGTCACAGCTAAGGATGAGGCAATTGATGTTTCACAGGTGGATGTTTCCATGAACGGGATCGAGTTGCAGGATCGAGAATTCATTGCTTCTATCCGTGAGGGACGCGAACCTCGTGCCAGTGTGGCCAAGGTATTGCCCACGTATCGGGTGATGCACCAACTTGAACAACAACTCAACACACAGCCGACTTTGTCATGAAATTACGAAAAATTGGAAACACAGAGGTCCCAGAAATTGGTCTGGGTTGTATGAACCTGAGCCACGGCTACGGTGGCTATCCCAGTAAGGAGGACTCTTTTGCACTACTGCAGCGGGCTTACGACCTGGGAGTACGACACTACGATACCGCAGCTCTCTACGGTTTTGGTCGCAATGAGGAACTGGTGGGTGAGTGGATGCAGCCCTATCGCAAGAAAATACATCTAGCCAGCAAGTGTGGGATGCAGGGAGTTGACGGAAAACGGGTGATTGATGGTCGGGCTGCTACCCTAAAAGCGACCTTGGGAGACTCTTTGAGAAGGTTGAACACGGATTTCATTGATGTCTACTACCTCCACCGTTGGGACAAGAACAATGTGGCGATTGAAGAGAGTGTGGGGGCGCTGGCCGAGATGGTTCAGGAAGGCAAGATTGGTGGAATTGGCCTGTCAGAGGTTTCTGCAGCAACCTTGCGCAAAGCTCATGCGGTGCACCCGATCACTGCCGTCCAAAATGAGTATTCGCTCTGGACCCGTAACCCTGAAATTGGCTTGAGTGCAGCCTGCCAAGAACTCGGGGTGACGTTGGTTGCCTTCTCTCCGCTGGGCAGAGGTTTCCTTTGTGCTCCCGAACTGGGTCTTAGTAAGTTTGCAGAAGGTGATATGCGTCTGACGATGCCACGCTTTCAGGAGCCAAATATTTCTCAAAATCGCGAGCTCATCAAAAAGCTCAGTCAAGTCTGTGCTGAAATCAATTGTTCTCTCGCACAGATCGCAATTGCATGGCTGCTTGCTCAAGGTGAGCACGTGCTACCGATTCCAGGGACAGTCAAGATTGATCACTTGGAAGACGATCTTGGAGCTGCTTCTTTAACGCTCTCAGCCGAAATTTTGTCCAAGTTGGATGACCTGTTTCAGCCTGAGAAGATTCATGGTTTTCGTTATCCAGCCCTGGGAATGTCAGAGGTTGATACGGAACGGTTCGCTTGTGAACAGTAAGTTTTAATCTTGGACAGAATCTAACGGATGTTGCGTAAAGATGTCACGCCTACCGGATATTTACTTTCAGACCCGATTCCGCTCTAGCGCTAAAGTTCTTCAATGGCCAAAAGCTTTTGCGATCATCACGGCTTGGCCTACTACGGGCGAGGTTTGGTCTGAAGAAGAAATTCAGATTCAGGCAAAGCGTCTACAAGAGGTCTTGGAGCAGCGTAATGTCTGGCGTGTGGAATTAACCGGCTATTCCCCAGCTGACGGACATGCTGAACCTGGCTGGGCAGTGGAACTGAATTTTGATGAGGCCTGCACCTTGGGTCTTTGCTTTCGCCAGCATGCCATCTACTGGATTGTGGCTGATCAGCTGTTTGTCAGCCTCTGTGATTCAGAACGAAAGTGTATTGAAGTGGGAAGCTTTCGGGAGCAACTGGATTAAATACTCGATAGAGTCCCGCCTGGAGCAGAGTTTGAACGCAAAACCGCTACCTAACGTCCGTCATCTAGTTTGCCATGGATAACGAAGAAAAGCTTCGTCGTCTGAGAATTAAGGCTGAAGAAAGGGAAAGGGTTCGCGAAGAACAACTCCAAAATGAGGATTCTTTGCAAGCCTTGCGGGAAGTCTACGGCCTGAGTGAGGTGGAACTCCAGAAACCCCAGCAGGAAGTTGAAAAAGAGTACGTTGCAGAACAAGCGTCAGGTCAGCAAGGAATCCAGCATCGTTACGGCAGTTGGCCTTCCATCAAGCAGTTGTTGTTCACTGCCAAAGGGAGACTCTCGCGTGGTGACTTCTGGTTGGCAGAATTGGGTGTTTTCGTTGTTCATTCGCTGATCGCTGCCTCAACTGTCAGCTATCCAGTATTGGGTATACTTGCCTTGATTTGCTGGTTGGCGCACATCAATCTTGCTATCAAGCGTTGTCACGATCGAGGATATTCTGGTTGGTTTCTCCTCCTTGGTATTGTTCCTGTCTTTCAGTTCTGGCCGATGGTGGAACTCTTCTTTCTGGCGGGAGAAAACGGAGAGAACCGGTTTGGTTCGGAGCCTGGAGAATCAG
>CAJXNF010000090.1 GCA_913056375.1 uncultured Pseudomonadota bacterium
TCTCCCAAGCATTAAAAATATTTTGATATATTATGGCCCAATGCTAAACTTTCTCCATGACTGAAACTGCGACAACTCTCAGCAATGCTACCGAAAGCGAACAACACGCGCTGCAAGAGACATTGCCTGCACTGCGAAAAGCAGCTGCAGATCAGTTGCGCTTGACCGTTTTGCGTATATTGAGGAGAGATACTTTTAGTGTTCAGGAGCTCTGTCAGATTCTGGCAGACTTCCCGGTTGATAGCCAAGATCTGCAAAACACTCCTGTCGATGGAAAGGTACTGGATAGTAAATTTCGGTGGCTACTCCTCTTTCCTGAAGAAACTTTCTGAGATCTTCCCTCCGCTGCACACGCACCGTGTACTGGTTGTAAATGTGGTGATTGAGCAGATTGTCATCCTGATAGACAGCAGCAGGACAAACAACTTCTTCCAATTGAGCCTCACCAAGCAACTGATTGTATTGCGCAGCATTTTGACGACGTTGCTCGTGCCAAGCTTCGAGGCGTTGTAGCTTGATTCGCAGTACACAGGCCTGAATCGGATCCATTCTGAAATTTCCACCGATCACCTTGTGATAATATTTTGGTTCTGCACCATGGACACGCTTGATATGAAGCTGATGGTGTAACTCAGTATCGTTCGTAGTCACCATCCCACCGTCCCCAACTCCCCCAAGGTTTTTGGATGGAAAAAAGGACATGCAACCCACGTCACTCATAGCTCCTGCTCTCCGGGCTTCACCATTCAATCGATACTCTGCTCCAATGGCCTGGGCGGCATCTTCGACGACCGCTATTCCAAATTGCTGCGCAACGCCAAGAATGGCCTGCATATCTGCACATTGTCCAAAAAGATGAACTGGGATCACAGCCTTAACCTGAGCCAGTTCTTCTTCAGTGTAACTCTCTAACTTTTCTTCAAGATGTTTTGGGCATAGATTGAAGGTTGTAGGATCAATTTCCAGAAAAACAGGTTCTGCATTCAAACGCGACACGACACCCGCCGTCGCAAAAAAAGAAAAATCTGGAACCAGTACTTTATCTCCTGGACCAATATTGAGCGACATCAGGGCAAGCAGTAAAGCGTCTGTTCCTGAAGAGACACCCAAAGCATATTTGCAACCACTGTATTCGGCCACAGCTTCTTCAAACCGCTCTAACTCAGGCCCCATGATGTAGCGAGTTGAGTCAATCACATCCGTGACCGCAGCGATTATTTCATCTCGTAAGCCTTCATGCTGAGGGCGTAAATCAAGAAGAGGAACTTGCATCAATGCTCTTTTGTGTATCAGGTGGAAGTTTCTTTGGAGTGAGTAGGAAAGTTAAAGGATTTGCTTGCAGAAAAAATTCCAGAGTCGGAGGAGGAAACTCAAATTCAATAAGTGGTTATCACACTCCAATTTTGAGATCTTAAAGAAGTCTTAATGGGCTGATTTCGTTTCTTCAGATTCAATCACTTGAACAAACCCCAAGTAACGTTGAGTTCCTGTACGTTGAACTGGGCTACCCTGGACTCGTAATTGTAAGCGATCTCCATCAGGTAGTAGATAGCAATGGCTCAAAGTAAATGGCTTACCCTTTTCAATCGCTTGTTGCCATTGACCACGAACATTTTCCTGGTCATTTTCTGGCACACGATCCAAATAAGCCTGAAAAAAATTCGTTGGACTCGTTGAGGGATGAATTTTCAGGAGAGTGAAGAGATGCGGCGAGCAGAAGATTTGCCCTTCTTCCCATTGCCAATCACCCAACCGTGCCAATTGCTGAGCCTGTAATAAACGATACTCACGCTCTTGAAGTTTCTGGAGTTCCTCCTGACGTTGCAGTGTCACATTTTCAAGCACGACCTGACATCCTTCAATTCTACCGTCTTCTGTGGGGGCAAGAGCAAAGCCATGGGCAACAACAATTTGCTCATCACGTAACTTCCATTCTTCTCGCTGAGCTTCGGAATTCCGCAGTACTCGGTCAAAGAAGCGTCGAAAGTTTTCTTGAGAATACCGATGCAGAAACAGCGACATCGGCATCCTCTCAGGATGTAAATCTGGGTTTGCTTGTGCAAGCAGGTTGGCAGCCTGGTGGTTGAGTTCAAGAATTCGTGATGACTCGTTGAGGACGAGGCATGGGAGAGGTGAATTACGAAAGAGGGCCTGGTAACGTGAGCGTGATTCTTCCAAGGAATAGCGAATTTCCAGCAGTTCTTCGTTCTGCACTCGCAACTCTTCCTGATGAATTCTAAGTTCCTGTAGCAGCTCCTGTGGATTGGGGGTTTCGCTGTCTTGCTCAGAAAATTCCAGTAAGGTCTGATCTTCGGATTCCTGCCAATTTTTTTGCAAAAGCGAGTTGTTCCACTTTCGCATTTTGTCCATTCTCTGCCCTAAACGGGCATTATCCAGCTTGAGTTGTTCAATCTCCAACAGCAACTCTTGCCTGTCCTTTATTTCATCCATTCTCTGCTCCGAGTTGAAAGACAACAACTAGTTTGGCAAGCGTTTAAAATAATTCAACGTTGAAGATTCAATCAAATAACATTTAGCTTTAAGATCAACGAGTTTGCCAACGTAATCCCAGTTCCGTACTATAGCCAACCGATCGAGCAGCGACTTTTCCTGTGGGATCAACAACGTAATATGTTGGGAAAGCTCCAATGTGATAATTTGCTGCCATCTCTTGATCGCCGAAGAGAACAGGATAGTTCAATTGATGCCGCTGTAAGAATACATCAACCTCTTCCAGGCTTTGATAGGAGAGAGCAACCAACCAGATCAACAATTCTCCATCTTGCTGCTTTGACTGCAAACCTTCCAAATTACCGATGCTGAAATGACAAACCGTACACCACGGAGCAAAGAAGTAGAGCAGAAGCGTCTTTCCTTTTGCATCAGATAAACTGTATGTTTGTCCATCTCTGGCAAAAAGCCGAAATTGTGGGGCAAGTTCTTTCTCAGGTACCAGTTCACGGGCCTGCCAAGTAGTCACTCCCCAAAAGATCAAGCCTGCCAATAGTAACGTCCGTAACCAACCAGCCATTCGGCCAGCCCAGGTTACCCAGCCTTTTTTGAGTTTCATCCCAACCCAAACTTTATGCAGTTAGTCACCAACCCGAAAATTCGTAATTTAGCTATTATTGCACATGTTGACCATGGCAAAACCACACTTGTCGATCAGATGTTTCGTCAAAGCGGATTGTTCCGCGAAAATCAAGAAATCAGTGACCGCCTGATGGACTCCATGGACCTGGAAAAGGAACGTGGAATCACGATTTCTGCCAAGAATTGCTCCATTGAATGGAAAGGCACCAAAATCAACATCCTTGACACTCCAGGACACGCAGATTTTGGTGGAGAAGTTGAAAGAGCTCTGACCATGGTCGATGGTGCAATTTTACTTGTCGATGCTTCTGAAGGCCCTCTGCCTCAAACCCGCTTTGTCTTGAAAAAAGCTCTCGAAAACAGACTACAAGTCCTGGTTGTCGTTAATAAAATTGATCGACAAGATGCCCGTCCAGATGAAGTTCTGAATGAGGTCTATGACTTATTCATCGATCTGGAAGCCGATGATGAGCAAATTGACTTTCCAGTGTTTTATGCCATTGGACGCGAAGGCATTGCAAAAACCTCTTTGGACGCTGAGTCAAATACTCTTGAACCTCTGTTAGATGGAGTCGTGGAGCATGTACCGCCTCCACGTTTCAAGGAGGAAGCTCCTTTTCAGATGTTGGTTGCTGATCTCGGTTATTCCGAATTTTTGGGACGCCTCGCTGTCGGTCGGGTGATGAACGGACAGGTACAACGCAACGAACCCCTGGTCTGCCTGGGTGAGAAAGGAACCAAGGCTCTGCGTGCCACGAAGTTGCAGGTGTATCGTGGAACCACCATGGCAGAAGTCGGTGAAATTGAGGCAGGAGACATTCTGATTCTCGCTGGAGTGGAAGACGTTCATATCGGTGACACGATCTGTCATGCGGAAAGCCCTCAGGCGCTCCCACGGCTGCGAATTGACGAGCCCACAGTCTCCATGAGATTTTTCACAAACACCTCACCACTTTCCGGACGTGAAGGGAAGTTTGTTCAGTCCACAAAACTTCGAGAAAGATTACTTCGGGAAACTCTAAGGAATGTGTCCTTGCAAGTAGAAGACACTGATGATGCCGAATGTTTCCTGGTGAAAGGGCGTGGTGAACTGCAAATGTCGATTCTGATCGAAACCATGCGCCGGGAAGGGTTCGAGCTTTCCGTAGGCCGCCCAGAGGTCATCTGTCGACGTGAAGGGACTCAGCTACTGGAACCCATTGAAGAAGTCTACATTGATTGTGACGAAGATTTTCTGGGAATTGTCTCTGAAAAATTGTCGCTCCGTAAAGGGAGAATGGTCAATTTGGTAAATCATGGCACAGGCCGGATCCGAGCACAGTTTCAGGTTCCCTCTCGGGGACTGATCGGATACCGCAGTGAGTTTCTGACAGATACTCGCGGAACCGGTATTCTCAACTCCATGCTCCTGGGCTATGAGCCCCATCGGGGAGCCTTGCCAACTCGGTTGACGGGGTCGTTAGTGGCAGACCGAAGTGGAAAATCAGTAGCTTATGCATTGTTTAATTTGGAACCTAGAGGGCGACTGTTTCTTGGACCAGGTGTCGAAGTTTATGAGGGGATGATCATTGGTGAACACAATCGAAATAGCGATTTAAACGTGAACCCCTGCAAAGAGAAAAAACTAACCAATGTTCGGGCATCTGGGAAAGACGAGAACACTGTTCTGACTCCTGTGTTGCCGCTGACACTGGAACAAGCCATTGAGTTCATTGTTGATGACGAAGTGGTGGAAGTGACCCCGAAAAGTATTCGTCCTCGCAAGGCCATTCTCAACAATTCTGCTCGTCAAATTGCTGCTAAACGTAGCACCCCCTGAAGAATTTGTTCGACTTTCTTTTCTAATATCTTACATTGCCACCGGTGAGCGTTTGCTCATCGGCTCTCTGGCTCTTGTAAATAAAGTGAATCAATTTCTTCACTCACACAACTAACGTTCCCCAGCGGATGACTTTTGGCAACCTTAGACTGGCATCAGTCAACTCTGACGTTGCTCTCACTCAATCCCATGGCATTCCATGAGAACCACGCTGGTATGGCTTCGCAACGATCTTCGACTTCATGATCATCTGCCCTTACAGTGTGCTCTGGAGAAGTCCGACCAACTTCTATTGGTCTACTGCCTGCCGGATTCCTGGTTCGAATCTACTTCGTATGGGTTCCCGAAGATCAATAACATCCGCTTAGAGTTTCTGCTGCAAAGTCTGGGAGACCTAAGGAAGCATGCTCAGGAAAGAGGGGGAGAATTGATCTTTCGAAGGGGCAATCCACCTGAGATTATTGCGGAATTGGCAGATCGTCACCGGGTTGATGCCGTCTTTGCTCACCGTGAACACGCCCCTGACGAAAAACGTGAAGAAGACAACCTCCGTGAGAGACTAAAAGTCCCCTTACGACTCTGTGACGGGAATAGCTTGCTGAAAGAAACGGAACTTCCTTTTTCTTTGGTTGATCTCCCACAAGTTTTCAGTAATTTCCGCAAACAGGTAGAAAAAGAAGTCCAAATCAGTCGTCCGGTTCCTGTCCCGAAAACTCTTCCTTCCCATCCTCAGGACTGTCCGCCGGGCATCATTCCTTCTTTGGAAGACCTGGGTTTTGAGCCTTTCATTCGGGATATCCGCAGTGTCTATCGCTTTGCCGGTGGGGAGACCGCAGCGTTGTCCCGTGTTCAACACTACTTATGGAAATCGCATGCAATCAAGACCTACAAAGAAACACGCAATGGGATGCTGAAAGCGGACGACTCCGCAAAACTTTCACCCTGGCTGGCTCTAGGTTGCCTATCTCCAAAGCATGTTTATCAAGAGGTTCGACGATACGAAAATGATGTGGTTGCCAATGATTCTACGTACTGGCTGATATTTGAGCTCTGGTGGCGAGAATACTTTCGCTGGATCACACGACTGCATGGTGAGAATTTATTCCGTTCCGGTGGTATACGCAACCAATCACCAAAAGTAGAACATTGGGAAAAGTGGCTCGAAGCCTGGTGTCAGGGTGAAACAGGAGTTCCTTTTGTGGATGCGCACATGAGGAAGCTCAACGCAACAGGCTACATGTCGAATCGAGGCAGACAAAACGTAGCTAGTTTTCTAGTTCGAGACCTGCAACAGGATTGGCGCTTGGGTGCTGCCTACTTCGAAAGTCGCTTGATTGACTATGATGTTCACAGCAACTGGGGGAACTGGAACTATGTGGCTGGGGTTGGTAACGATCCAAGAGAAGATCGTTATTTCAATCTGGTCACACAAACCCTGCGTTATGACCCAAATGGAGAGTTCATTATTCGCTGGGTCCCTGAATTGCGTGACGTACCACCAAAAGAAATTCCACACATCGTGCAGTTTACCCGTCAACAAAGAGAGAAGTATAGGTTGGGAGCCTACCCAGAGCCCATCGTATTTTCCTCAGCCTGGCGTCGTTAAATTGATGGTGTAGATTTCTTCGGGCTTGTTGTAAGCAAGGTAGATATGAAAAAATAATTGAATTTGATAACAGCCAACTTTCATACCGTATTTTAGTCAGTTCACGATGTCGCTGCAGCTTCAACCACAACCCACACCGCTTGATTGGCCAAGTGCTCTAGAACACTTGCGCGAGGTGCTACCACGCTGGCAGCATCGCAATCAAAGTCCTATTCTTCAACTCTGTATTCCGATTGCAGAACCAGATCCTCTTGAGTGGCTTGAACATCAAGAAGGAGCTACTCGTATTTATTGGTCAGACCGAGAACACCAATTCCAATTGGCGGGATTGGGTTCTGCGCTTCAGATAGAGGGCTCTACCGATGAGGTGATGCAGAAAGTATCTGGATGGCAGAAGCTCGTTCCTCCCAACACTGCCTTTCTTGGTGGCATACCATTCCACAACTCAACCAAGGAAACTGAGCGGTGTGGCAGCTTTCAACAAGCTGCCTTTGTGTTACCATTTCTGATGGTTCAACAAGACTCAAATGGTAGTTTTCTCTGGGTGCATCTTGCTCAAAACATTGAAGGCGCTGCGACAACACAAGAGCTGTTTGACTTATTGGCCCGTTTAAAGTTCCCCTCAAACCCGCGACTATTTGACAGCCAGAGAATCAGTATTGTTGAGAGGAATGACGCTCCCAATTTGGTTGATTGGAGTCATTCGGTCGAATCAGCCCTCAGCCAAATTCGAGCTAGTCACTGCGAAAAAATTGTCTTGGCTCGGCAATCCCATTTCCAATTGAACAAAAGCCCTGATCCCTTCGATCTGCTGAATCAACTCCGCCAACAAGCACCCCATGCCTACCACTTTGGCTGGCAGGATTCGCAAGGTCCGGCATTTTTGAGCATCACACCTGAAAGATTATTCAAAAGGAAGCGCCAAAACCTGGAAAGTGAGGCCCTGGCAGGCACTAGACCAAGAGGACAGAACGCATATCATGATGAACAGTTGACCCACGAGTTGTTCCACGACACGAAAGAAGTTCGGGAACATCTTGTTGTTTTGCGCTTCATGGAAGAACGCTTCTCAGAACATTGTCGAGTAGTGGAAAGGCTCTCTCATCTTGAACCCCTCAGACTGAAGCATGTTCAACATTTGCAAAGTCGTCTGCAAGGACGACTGCTGGATGAAGTGACAGACGCTCAGCTTCTTTCCTCGCTACATCCAACACCTGCTGTATGTGGATTACCTCAAGCAGTATCCAGAACTCAAATCAACAACTTGGAATCATTTGACCGTGGCTGGTACGCAGGCCCTGTTGGTTATGTCAGCAAGCAGCAAAGTGAGTTTGCGGTCGGTATTCGTTCCGGAGTATTGGAGGGAGACTCTCTGACAGTATATACAGGTGCAGGCATTGTTGAAGGTTCTGATCCAGACCGTGAATGGCAAGAGCTAGATCACAAACTCCGTAGCTGGGAGGCCCTGCTCGGAAATCCTTCATGACCCCCAATGAGTGTTTGAGCTATTGGTTGATTGAAGAGCTGGTGGCTCAAGGCATCACACAATTCTGTATCTCACCCGGTTCTCGTTCCACTCCTTTGACAGTTGCTGCTGCTCGACATCCTCAAGCAAACACCCAAATCTTTCTAGATGAGCGGGCAGCTGCCTATTTTGCACTAGGCTGGGCTCGTGCTACAGATCAAGCAGCAGTCTTGATTTGCACCTCAGGGACAGCTGGAGCCAATTACTACCCAGCGATAATTGAAGCCAGTGTGGAACACCTACCCTTGTTGGCAATTACTGCAGACCGACCACCAGAATTACAACAAACTGGGGCCAATCAAACAGTTGATCAAAATCGACTTTTTGGTAGTCATACTCGCTGGTTTTATGATCCAGGATGCCCAGATCAAACTTTACAAGAGAGTACTGTCAAGTCATGGGCTGCCCAAGCCGTTCTGCGAAGTGCTTACCCAGATCCAGGTCCAGTTCATCTGAACATACCTTTTCGTGAACCATTCCTAGCTGATAACGAACCCAGCCTTCCGAAAGTAACCTCACCAAATTTTCAACTAGGTATCCCACGCCAAACAATGGCTAAGGAAGATTTACAAGTTCTTCGTCAGATCCTGAAGGCAGACCGTGGATTGGTCACCCTTGGAGAGCTCCCAGTTCGTGCTCAGTCCTCAGTGGGGAATTTTTTAGAAAAACTGAACTGGCCGGTTTTTGCGGACACCACCTCTGGGTTTCGGTTTGGAAACTTAACTCAACGCGTAGATCTGGCTGATCAACTCTTGCTTCAGGATCATTGGCGCAAGGCTGAACCAGAAGTTTGGATTCATCTAGGAAATCAATTCGTCTCAAAACGCTGGCTGCAATGGTGGCAAGACTGCAATTCAACTCGTAAGATCGTCATCACGAATCATCCTGAGAGACAGATACCGTCTCAACGTTCTCATTGGCGTTTGCAAATGGACTGGGAGGC
>CAJXNF010000091.1 GCA_913056375.1 uncultured Pseudomonadota bacterium
GGGAGGGTGCTCTTCTGTTTGCGGTTTCTCTCAACCCCGCTACTGGATTTGCGCTTGCGTCAAGGTGGTGATGAGCATCGTAAGGTACTTGACATCATCGGCGGATTGCTTGCTGATACCCAAGAAAGTCAGGAAGGACGTCTGGAGTTTAGAGAGGTGTTTGATGGAAAGTATGTGATTGCCGCGATTCACGACTTTTGCCCAAGCCTGCCATGGTACATCTACAACACAACACAAGCGGTCGCACATCTGTTCGTGATGAACGCTTTCGGACGGCATCTGGCGAGAATGTGTGAGGCTTCAGCAGTTACTGTCACCAACGTTGAACCATCTGCAAAGTGAGGACCTGTCTTTTTTCAGACAGGAGTTGTTTCTTGTTCCTGCAAGGCTGAAAGAACTGCTTGCCCCATCACGGTATCTGCCAGGGATCGAGTCAAATCTCCAAGCCGGTCCATTTCGGATTTAAGTACCTGAGGATCTTGTCCTTCCATCCGCTGACGTACAACCTCCATTTGCTGGCGAATTGCGGTGCAGTCTTTCTGAGCCAGTGCTTTTTCCGCAATAGTCCAGTGCATCTCAATCCCCTGTAGAACCCGCTCTGCAGTTTGGCGAAATTCGATCAACTGACGTGCAGTAAAGTCCTCAATCGCATGCTCATAAGATGCTTCTAGCAAGTCATCGATCTCTTGCTGGGTGAGTCCGTGGAAAGGGATCACTTCAATAGAGGCGTCGGTCTGGCTACGTTTTTCCAGGGCAGAAACACTCAGGATTCCGTTGGCGTCTACCCGGAAAGTGACTTCAACCAAAGGTAGACCTGCTTTCATTGCAGGAATGCCCCTCAATTTGAAGCGCCCCAGACAACGGCAATCACGAACTAGCTCTCGTTCACCTTGGTAAATGTTGATCTCAATAGCAGTCTGGTTGTCAACGTGGGTCGTGTAGAGTTCCTTGGCCTCCGTTGGCACGGTCGTGTTAGCCGTGATTAATTTGCTGAAGGTCCCTCCAACCGTTTCGATGCCCAACGCCAGAGGGATCACATCCAGCAGTAGGAAATCTCTTCTTCCACCTGCGAGTAAGTGCCCCTGGATGCCTGCTCCCAGCGCAACCACCTTGTAGGGGTCAATTGCCACTTGTGGGGCTCGGCCAAAAAACTGTTGTACTTGCCGGCGTACTTCTGGGACTACCGTGGAACCACCGACCAAAACCACCTCATCCAGGTCTTCGACTTTCCATCCTGCCTGATCCAAAGCTTGCTGACAGCGTTGTAGTGTTCGTTGGATCACTGGTGCCAAGAGTGGTTGAAGTTCGGTCGTTGTGAATGAACCCTGATGAGACCAGGATTGATCTTCAATTGAAATAGTATACTCTATTTCATTGCTCTGGCTCAGGCCGATTTTGATTGTCTCCGCCGTTTGTCGTAAAACTTGGCGAGCCAGGGGAGAATGAAGCTCTGTGTTTTCAAATTCCTGCTGAATCCGAAGTGTGAGTTCGCCAGCGATAGCTTGGTCAAAATCATCTCCTCCCAGACGAGTATCGCCATTGGTAGCAACCACTTTGAAGATTTTTCCGGTCAACTGCAGCAGTGAGATGTCAAAGGTGCCACCACCTAGATCATAGACAGCAATTTTTCCATCCTTTCGCTCATCCAAGCCATAGGCAATCGCTGCCGCAGTGGGTTCATTGAGAATCCGCACAGCTTCCAGTCCAGCAAGGCGAGCTGCATCTCTAGTAGCTTGTCGTTGAACATCGTCGAAGTAGGCTGGAACGGTGATCACCGCTTTCTGCAGAGTCTCGCCAAGGATTGTTTCAGCTCGATACTTGACTGCCTTGAGAATCTCAGCAGAAATTTCCTGTGGTGTGAAAGCCTGTTCGTCTAGGCAGACCAGAACTTGTCCACGTTCACCAGAGCGTAGTTGGTAGGGGAGTTGAGCCTGTTCTTCGGCAGGAATTTCCTCAAGGCTACGCCCCATCAAGCGCTTGATCGAGTGCAGTGTTTGTGTAGGATTTTGTAGACTCCTGATCAACGCCTCTTGGCCCACAAGCCATTTTCCATCACACATCGTTAGTACAGAGGGAATGATTGGGGTCTGTCCAGGTTCAGTAATGACCTCCGGTCCTACTTGATCGAAGACGGTTGCGGCAAGACTGTTGGTCGTGCCGAGGTCTATACCGATGATACGTTCTGTCATAGATCTGTTTCTGAGGATGTGGATGAACAGCGCTCCAGCAGTCGTAGTAGGTAACGCTCAGCATTCAGTTGTTGCTGGATTTGTTTGCAGAACGTGGTGTCAGGTGTATTTTCTTTCAGTTCTATCAGTTGCTGTTGATAGTTATGTTGCAGATCATTCAGGCGTTGTAGAAAATCGGCATGTTTTGTTGCCAGTGCCTGCTGATCTTTGGCCTCCAGCAATTCCTCTAGTTCTTCTTGCAACGCAAACATCTCCTGCAAAAATCCAGTCGGCAGGTCACGCTCATGAGTGGGTGTCTTTGATTTCCAGACCTCCATGAGGTACTGGGCGCGTGCTGTTGGGTCTTGTAAGGTCTGCCATGCCTGATTGAGCCGAGCAGATAAGCCCTCACTGAGTCGGCGCTCGGCAGCCGTTGCTGTCGCAAAGAAATCAGGATGCAACTCGGCAGCAAGCTCATGGTAACTCTGTTCCAAAGATTTTAAGTCCACATCATAGCGCGGTGGTAAACCGAAAACTGAGAAATAATCAGCCTGTAGACCGCTGGACTGTAGTTGCTGACAGGCACCACACCAGAGCGCGCTCTGCAAAGACTTTTGACAGTGAGAACAAAAAGGCATGGAGTGAATCAGGGAAGAAATCTGGTGTGGGTGAGGAGACCCATTAGTGAGTCTCCTTCAGATACAATCAGGCAGAAGCAGTAGATTCTGAGGAGGTCTCTTGTCGCTTTCGATAATCCTGAATAGCGGCCTTGATGGCATCTTCGGCCAGCACAGAGCAGTGGATTTTGACGGGAGGTAGGGAAAGTTCTTCCACGATCTCAGTGTTCTTGATCGCAAGTGCTTCATCCAATGTTTTGCCTTTGACCCATTCGGTAGCCAGGCTGGAACTGGCAATTGCCGAACCACAGCCGAAGGTCTTGAATTTCGCGTCGACAATCTTTTCGTTTTCCACCTTGATCTGCAGTTTCATTACATCTCCACACTCAGGCGCCCCGACTAGTCCAGTACCGACTTGGTCATCACTCTTCGTGAAACTACCTACGTTGCGTGGATCATTGTAGTGGTCAATTACTTTTTCACTGTATGCCATCTTGCGTCTCCTTGTTAAGTGGGAAGGCTAGTTCAGAAAATTTATGGGTTCGTTGTCTATCTTGATCAATGTGGTGTCCAGTTGACGGTCGAGAGGTCAATACCTTCCTGAACCATTTCGTAAAGTGGGGACATGTCTCGTAGCCGCTTGACAGCAAAGATCATTTTGTCTGCTGTGTAGTCGATCTCTTCTTCGGTGGTGAAGCGGCCCACTCCAAAGCGAATGGAAGAGTGTGCTAGGTCATCTCCAACCCCAAGCGCTCTGAGCACATAGGAGGGTTCAAGGCTAGCGGAGGTACAGGCTGAACCAGAGGAAACAGCAATATCACTGATACCCATGATCAGGCTCTCGCCTTCAACGTAGCCAAAACTGACGTTGAGATTGTTGGGCAGTCGCTGGGTTGGGTGACCATTGAGCTTGATGTGATCCAGTTCGGCTTGCAGTCGCTGATGTAAACGCTCCCGCAGGGCGGTCTGTCGTTCTGCTTCAGATTCCATTTCATCGCGGCAGAGTTCGAGTGCTTTAGCAAAACCAACAATGCCGGGTACGTTCAGAGTGCCAGAGCGCATTCCACGCTCATGTCCACCACCAAACATAATTGGAGACAACCGCACTCGTGGTCTTTTGCGGCGAACATAGAGTGCACCTACACCCTTGGGGCCGTACATCTTATGGGCAGTGAAGGAAAGCAGGTCGATATTCATCTGCTCGACGTCTAATGGAATCTTCCCAACAGCCTGGGTAGCATCTGTGTGGAAGAGTACTCCATGCTTTCGAGTGATTTTGCCAATTTCTTCCAGAGGGTTGAGTGTGCCGATTTCGTTATTGCCAGCCATCAAGGATACCAGAATCGTATCGGGGCGAATCGACTTTTCCAGTTGCTCTAGAGAAATACAGCCATCATCATCGACGTCCAGAAAGGTGACATCGTAACCGCGCTGTTCCAGTGCCTGGCAAGGATCAATCACGGCCTTGTGTTCAATAGGACTAGTGATGATGTGTCGACCTTTCTCCTTGTAGAAGTCTGCTGCGCCAAGAATAGCCAGATTGTTGGACTCTGTTGCGCCACTGGTCAGAACGATTTCTCGCCCACCACCTCCAATCGTTTCACCAAGTAGATCACGCGCTTTCTCTACTGCTTGCTCAGCTTCCCAACCAAATTGGTGGTTCCGGCTCGCTGCGTTGCCATACGTTTGAGTAAAGTATGGCATCATGGCTTCCACTACACGTGGATCAGTGGGAGTCGTAGCATTGTAATCAAGATAGATGGGGAATTTCATGAGTCCTTCTTATTCTCAAACAGGTTGCAGTGCATGATGCTGGATCAAGTTTTCCAAGGTGACTGACTCCATGAACTCATACAAGCGACCATGCAGTGCTTGCAGAGGAGTCCGGGTTGGACAGGTAGCAGAGACTCGGCATTCTGAAGCTTCGTGGGCACACTCGACAAAGTTGAAGGGGCCATCAATAACCCGAACAATTTCTGCGAGAGAAATTTGGTCAGCTTGGCGTTGTAGCACGTAGCCGCCTTGTACCCCACGTGTACTTCCTACCAGTTGTGATGCCGCTAACTGCTTCAATATATTAGCAATCATTGGTTGCGGTAGGTGATAGTGAGAAGACATCTCTTGAGCACTAATCGGTCCGGAGGCTTCGCCTAAGTGGCTGAGCAGGATGATGGCGTAGTCTACTTTCTTCGAGAGTCGAAGCATGGGGTATCCAAAAAATTAATTTTTTCCAAAATAGCACTGGCTCAGTACGCTTTTCAAGTAGGAATTCGTATTGATCTGGTACGAATTAATGGAAAAGATCATCTGACCACCAAATGTTTCACGTGGAACACTGGGCTAAATGAGGAGGAATTCGTGAGATGTTTCACGTGAAACATCTCCTAAGAAATCAGAATATTTTTTCGAATTCAGCGGTTGGAAATCAGGAAGTAGCGATTTTGGCTGCACCAGCGTAGTCGGCAAAATGAGCCCGAAACTGCATTTGATGGAGTTGTTCGTAACGGCCACCCAGAGCAAGTAATTCATCGTGAGAGCCCATTTCAATGATCTCGCCTTTCTCCATCACGCAAATACGATGGGCGTGTCGGATGGTTGAGAGGCGATGAGCAATCACGATTGTAGTACGATTCTGCATCAGGCGTTCGATAGCCTGCTGGACCTCGATTTCTGATTCAGAATCCAAAGCCGAAGTGGCCTCATCAAGAATCAGAATAGGAGCGTCCTTGACCAAGGCACGGGCAATCGAGAGACGCTGGCGCTGTCCTCCGGACAGCTTGACACCCTTTTCTCCGATTAAGGTGTCATAGCCTTTGGGTTGTTGGAGGATGAACTGGTGGGCGTTGGCAGCCATAGCCGCACTGATCATTCGTTCCTGGGAGCACTCAGGGTGACCATAGGTGATGTTGTTGGCAATGCTATCATTGAATAGAATCGTTTCCTGGGTCACTACTGCGATTTGGGAACGTAAACTGTGCAAATCCAGTTCTCGCAGATCATGGCCGTCGATACGAATGGCGCCTTCGTCAATGTCATGGAAACGTGGCAGTAGATTGACCATTGTAGTTTTGCCAGAACCACTGCTGCCAACCAGGGCAACAACTTCTCCACGGTCAACGTGCAAATCAATGTTTTGCAGGGTTGGTTCTTCGGCCAGTGGGTACTGGAAGCGATCAATTTTCAGATCGATGCCTTTTTCAAAACGCTGCAATTTGACAGCGTTGGGAGGAGAGACAATCTCTGCTTCAGTGTCCATGATTTCAAAAATGCGCCTGATCGAGGCGGCGCCCTCCTGAAGTTTCAGATTGAAACCGTTTAGCTTTTTAATCGGATCATTGAGCATGAAAAAACTGAGAATAAACGAAGTGAAGTCACCTGCTGTGATCTGCCCATGAATAATTAAGTAACCACCGTGCGCCACGATGGTTGCTCCAGCTGCGGCACCAATCACTTCGATGACGGGTGTGGAATAAGAACTGATCAGAATGGATCGCATTTGGTTGTCATAGAGCCGCTCATTGGCTTCATCAAAGCGCTTGGATTCGTATTTTTCCATCCCGAAGGCCTTGACCACACGAATTCCTGAGATTGTCTCCATCAGCAGGGTGCTCAGGTCACTAAAACTTAGTTGTCGATCGTTGACAGCCTCGCTGTTGCGCTTGCCAAAAATTTGAATGAAATAGAGCGCAATCGGGATGATGACCAGTGTGGTCAGTGATAATTCCCAACTCCGATAAAGCATCAGGCCTAGCAGCAAAAATATCTGCGGGAAATCACGGAAGGGTCCGGTCACTCCAATATGCAACGTATTCTGAAAGGTGTTGAGGTCATTGGTGAAGCGCGATATCAGATCACCGGTCTTGGAGCGGGAGTAGAAAGAGAAACTGAGCGTGAGCAGGTGATCGAAGAGATCCTGACGCAATTTGGTCAGTAACTTCTGAATTAGATGGCCTAATCCATAGTTGTTCCCGAAGTGGAAGGCACCCTTGAAGAAAAAAATCAGAATCAGGCCAAAGCCCACCAGAAAAAATTGACTTAGTTCCGGTTTGTCACCGTAAGCAAGGGCGTCAACAATATCTTTGGCGTAGTAGGCAGGCGCCGCTGAGAAGATGTTGTAGCCACCCATGCAGAGAATGCTGAAAATCACCCATCCCTTGAAGGGAGAGATCAGGCGCCACAAACGAAGATAAATGTTTTTGTGTGAGGGGGTCCAGGAACTCATGCAGCTTAATTTAAAGATTTAGGAAATTTCCCAGGTAGTTCCGTCCTTGCTGTCCTGCAGTTCAATTCCTAGCTCCTGGAGTCGTTGGCGAATCAGATCAGCTCGAGCAAAGTCTTTCTGTTGCCGGAAGTCACGACGTAGTTCCAGCAACAGATTGATGGTCTGCTCAAGCAATTCTGGGCTGTGAGTGGTTGACTCAGTCTCTGGGAGCAGTCCCAAGACATCCCCGGCTAATTGTTGGAACAGGTTCAGCGCATCAGCGAACACTTCTGTTGCAGTATTTTCTTGCTGAAGCAGGCGGTGGACTTCATGGATCAATTCGAAGAGTACGGCAAGGGCTTGTGGTGTGGAGAAGTCATCGTCCATTACCTCACAGAATCGCTTGCGGTACTGCTGAAGATGCTGGCTGGGGGCAGAAAAATCTGTGGGGACCTTGCGCTGTAGGGTTCTAACGGTTTGTTGCAGGCGCTGTAGGGAAGTCTCTGCGCCTTGCAGGGCAGAATCACTGAAGTCCAGCACAGAGCCGTAGTGTCCAGCAACAATGAAATAGCGGAGCACCAATGGATCGTATGTTTGAAATGCGTCTTCCAGTGTGATGAAATTTCCTAGAGATTTAGCCATCTTCTGCCCGTTGATCGTCAGAAGGTTGGCATGCAACCAGTAGCGTGCGTAGTCATGGCCAAGTGCTCTTGCCTGGGCTAGTTCACATTCATGATGGGGGAACTTGAGGTCCATGCCTCCACCATGAATGTCAAAGGTGTTGCCCAAGTAGCGCATGCTCATCGCAACACATTCCGTATGCCATCCAGGAAATCCTTCTTGGCCCAGACAGTCTCGCCAGCGCATCAGATGATCAGGTTCCGCATGCTTCCAGAGTGCAAAGTCTCGAGGATCTTTTTTCTCATTACGCACAGCCACTCGAGTACCGCTCAGCATGTCTTCTCCCTTGCGACCGGAGAGAGTGCCATATTCGGAATCCTGAGAAACGTCAAAGTAGATCGATCCGTTCCGTTCGTAGGCTTTCCCCTGAGCGAGCAGCGTTTCGATCAACTGTAGTTGCTCCGGAATATGTCCTGTTGCTCGTGGAGAGATGTCGGGTCGCTTAACCTGCAGACGGTCCATCATCGCAAAGTGTCGACAGGTGTAGTGCTCTACAATTGCCATCGGCTGACGGTTGATTTCCCGGGCTTTTTGCAGCACCTTGTCGGCACCATCGTCTTCATCTCCAACTAGATGACCCACATCCGTGATATTTTGGATGTAGGTTACCGTGTAGCCACAGAACCGCAGGTAGCGCACGATTACATCGAAACTGACATAAGTCTTGGCATGACCTAGGTGAGGATCACCATAAACTGTGGGACCACAGACATAGAGACCGACGTGACCTGGCAGCACAGGTGTAAAGTCTTCTTTTTGTCTGCTCAGGCTGTTGGTGAGGCGAAGGGGCATGGGCTTGTTGCTAGAGTTTGCTACGGTCGAAAATCAGACAGTTTACCGCTGAGAACAGAAAGTTGTCAGGTTTTGTCGAAGGCAGGAATGGCACACAACGATCAGAGGGCTGATTTAGTAAGTTCGATCCATTTGGGATGGAAGATCCAACTCTGTCCAGATGCCATTGTGTATCACCAAGCTTTGAATTTTTGGGAGGTGTGGCCTTGATGTTTTCCGGGTTGGTTACAGGCTGTATTTCCATATTTTCGCTGTCGCTGTTCGCCTACTTCCTATGGCGAATGGTGATTTGGCAATCTCTCTCACCGGCTCTAGCGAGGGAACTTCGAGAAATTAGACTTACCTGGGTAGGAGCTCTTAGGGGAGCGCATACCATTCTTGTGTAGCATAGAAGTTAAGATCAGATTTTCCAGGCGTTCATCTGCCTGCAAGATACGTAGGATTGCGTCAAGGTCAGAGTAGCCCAGATGCTTTTGGAGAATTCG
>CAJXNF010000092.1 GCA_913056375.1 uncultured Pseudomonadota bacterium
CATGTGACCCTCAGAAGTGTTATAATTCTCATTAAAAGTTTGAGAATCAAGAGTAAAGTTTCCTGTTCCATCATTCTTAAGAATATCATAAGAATAACCCATGTTTGAATTTTGCCCGCTCGAAATTAAATCTAAATCACCATCACTATCAATATCTCCAACAGCTGAAGCAAACATATTTCTTAGGTAATTAGGATTATCACTACTTAGATTAGGAGTTGAAATCTTATTAACTTCATCTATCAGCTGACCTGATTCATGGAACGAATAATATCTGGTTTTCTTGCCAGCATCATTAAAATCCTTTTCAAAAACAAGGTTTTTTGAGTACATCCATTCATGAATATAATTTATGTGTGGATGGTGAGGAGGATATGTTATATGATATTCTTCGCCATAGTTGATAATTTCTTTCTTCCCATCATTATTAAGATCTGCTGTAGATACTGTTGTTGTATACACGTCGCCTCCTTTCATATTTAGAATACGTTCAAAGTTGTCGTCACCATGATTGTTGAGATCAGTTCCCTGCAATTATATCAAGATTACCGATTCAGGGATGGAATTAGTCAGTGGTGAACTAGGTTCCACAGAAGCTGCGGGTGAGCTATTAGCTGGCTTAGATAAGCAATTTGCAACTACTCAAAAGTATACGACAGTTCGTCGCTCCGCCAACAAACCTGGTCAGGAGTTGATCGTGGACTTGGGCAACATATCTCTCTCTGATGACTACCCCACTGTTGCTTGGGAGAGCAAAGGCTCTGAATATTCGTATCGCTTAAATGTTGGTGACAACTCATATGATGTTGCAGCGACTTCAGAGAAAGTTGTTCTTCAGAAGATTGAGCCATTTTCGGAGAGATCAATGAAATATAGCGTGGATGTCCTCAAAGATGGCAAGGTTCTAAGTGAGAGTAAAACGAGGAGACTTTCCTGGCTCAGTGGTAAGAAATTAAAAAAATTCCAAGAGGATGTGACAGCTGTTAAGAAATACGATACTGATGGGTTTATGATGGCAGGTGTCCTGAAGGAGCACGGACTTCTCGTACCAGCCATGCAAACCTACGAATCTTTCTTCAGCCAGAATAGTGATGATGATGACATCAACGATCTGAGACCTTTTATGATCGAAGTTTATGCTCGTTTAAAACTTCAAGCCCTGCAGGAAGAAGTAACCGAGACATATCAAGCAAACCTCTAGACAAAAAATACTCACCAACTTCGGGCATCTTCTCCTGATGCCCTCCTCTCCCACCAAAACGCAGAACAATTCCATGAAAAAGGCACTTCTCCGACCAGATTTTTGGATCACAATCCTGCTTTTCTTGGCCATGATTCCTGCCGAGCAATATGAGATATTTTCAGGATTAGAAAATCAACTGCAGGGTTATCGTCATATCCTAAGGCATACCGCAAATCCTGAAGCTTATGCCTTTCCTGAAAAAGATATGGTGATTGTTGATACCGATGAAGAATTTTTTACCGAATATGGAAGTTGGCCTCTGCAACGAAAACACATCGCTGAAATTGTCACCAACCTTCAGGAGTTGGGAGCCAAGGTCGTTGCACTTGATATGCTGATGGATTTTCCAAATGGCTACGGTGAAGACCCCATCTTGGCAGAAGCGCTTGGAGAGAAACCAAACACAATGGTAGTTGGTCAATTGAACCTGGTAGATGAAGAAATCCGTGGAGTAACAGCAGCAACTCCTGTTCTACAGGAAGCCACCGTCGCTGGTTATACCAATCACACCTTGATAGGTAATCGGCTCTCCCGACTTCGTTTTTACGATCAGGCTGTCAATGAATTCAAGATGTGGCCGTGGGCAGTTCAAGCACTGGCCATGTATTGGAATGTTGAACCACGACTGGAGAACAACATTCTCTACATTGGAGATAAGGAAATCCCACTGGACCACAATGGTGATCTTTGGATGGATTACCCACTTCACAAACCTGGTGTTACTTTTCTCCATGAGTACGCTGGTATCACAGCCGCCATGGTCTTGAATCTTTATGAGGGCGAGATTTACGGTCTGGAAGATCTCGATGAAGATGAGATCTATGAGTTGGAATATTGGGTTAAAGATAAACTCGTACTTGTTGGAGACACGACTGAAGTGTCTCACGATATTTTTTCAACCCCAGTTGGGGAAATTTACGGGATTGAAATCCTAGCCGATACGATCTGGACGATGATGAATGGTGCTCCTATTCGTCCAGCGAGTAATGAAATAGAAGCAATGATTCTCATCTGCATGATGTTGTTGTTCTTGTTCATTGCAAGGCTTGAGAAGCTTCACAACCCGCTCTTTCTTGCAGCAATCATTGGATACCTGGGAATCTGCATCTATGCTTACGTCTATCATGGATATGTACTTTCAATGAGCTACATCATCCCAGCAATGATTCTCAGCATGATTGCGACAAACTTCTTCTTGTTCATGGCGGAGAGACAGCAAAAAGCCTTCATCAAGAACGCTTTTTCTCAGTACCTCTCTCCCAGCGTAATTGATGTAATCGTTAAGGATCCTTCAAAACTCAGTTTGGGTGGTGAACGACGTGAAATGACAGCTTACTTCTCAGATGTTCAGAAGTTCTCGACGATCTCCGAGAGTCTTACGCCTGAAGAACTGGTTGCGCTACTGAATGAATACCTCACCGAGATGTGTAATCTTATCTCCAGTAGGGCTGGCACGATAGACAAGTTTGAAGGGGATGCCATCATTGCTTTTTGGGGAGCGCCCTTGGATCAACCAGATCACGCTAAACTCGCCTGTTTTGCCACAATCGACATGCAAAAGCGCTTGATTGAAATGCGCAAGGATTGGCGAGAAAAAGGTAGCCCCCAACTCTTTGCACGGATGGGGATCAACAGTGGTCCTATCGTGGTCGGAAACATGGGATCACAGCAAAGGATGGACTACACCATCATGGGTGATACGGTAAACCTGGCAGCACGTCTGGAAGGTGCAAACAAGTTCTACAAAACCTTCACGATGATCTCAGGCAACACCTACTACGGTACAGATCACTTTGAAGGAGCCGAAAATTATGTGGATGCAAGAGAATTAGACATTGTTCGGGTAGTTGGTAAGAAAGAGCCTGTTCCAGTTTTTGAGGTCCTGGACTTCAAGAATGAGCTCAGCGGCCCGATGACCGATGTTCTTGAGCATTATCAAAAGGGTCTTTCATGCTATAAAGATCATGATTACCCAATCGCTATCGAGCATTTCCGCAAAGCCCTGAGCTTCCTCGAAAATGATGGACCCTGCCTGACTTACATCGAACGTTGTGAACGCTTCATCAGTGAGCCTCCCCCTGGCGACTGGGACGGTGTTTATACACACACCGAAAAAGGCTGAATTGTTTACGGGAATTGTTCAGGGCAAAGGAGAGGTTCTATTCTCAAACCAGGTCAGCAGTGGGTTAAAGCTGCGCATTCAGTTGAACGAAATGGGCACTGGCTTAGAATTAGGGGCAAGTGTAGCAGTGTCTGGTGTATGCCTGACTGTTGTGAATTTCCAGGAAGGGGAATGGGCAGAATTCGATGTAATTCAGGAAACCTTAGACCGCTCAAATCTTGGGATGCTGCAAGTTGGTTCTCACGCGAATATTGAGCGATCTCTCAAAATGGGAGATGAACTTGGGGGGCATCAGGTCAATGGTCACGTCGACTGTAAGGCCCAAATTCTTCAGATTGAACAAAGCCCTGGGAACCATAAAATCTGGGTCGAACTTGCCCCACATTGGAACCGCTATTTAGTTCCCAAAGGTTGGATTGCAGTCGACGGCGTAAGCCTCACAGTGGTTGATGTAGAGCCAGATCGATTTTCAGTTTGTTTAATCCCCGAAACCCTCTCCAGAACCACTCTTGGTAATGCAACCCAAACCACCCAACTCAATTTAGAGTTCGATCATCAAACCAAAGTCATCGTTGAATCGATCGAACGACTTCTACCAAAATTTCTAGAAAAAGTTACTTGATCCCTGCACGTCACAAATCTTTTCTTACTATCACATCAATTTATTACTTCTCCTTAATCAAATTCTAATAATTATTCTCTAGGCTTGTTCTCATTGCTTTAAAGCATGATGCCAATTTGGCGAAAAACAGACCCCTGTTCGTACTCGGAAAGGTCTGAAACCCAATAAGCCTAGGAGAATAATGTTCCGCAAGACCATCGCAACTTTAGCTACTGGATTAGCGGCCCTGATGTTGACAGGCCTAGCCCACGCTAGAGATCAGATCCAAATCGTCGGTTCCTCAACCGTTTATCCTTTCGCAACCGTGGTGGCAGAAAAACACGGCCAACGCGGTTCCATGAAAACTCCAGTAATTGAATCCACCGGTACCGGTGGTGGCATGAAGCTTTTCTGTGCTGGCTTAGGCCCCAGCCACCCAGATTTCACCAACGCTTCCCGTGCTATCAAAGGTAGCGAAAAAGAATTGTGTGCGAAGAACGGTGTGAGTGAGATTATTGAAATCATTGTGGGTAACGACGGGATCGCTTTTGCAAACAACTCAAAATCACAAAAGCTGAATTTCACACCAGGCCAATTGTGGATGGCAATGGCAGAGAATGGCCCCAAGCCTAAAACTTGGAATGAAATCGATGCTTCCTTGCCCAATGCCCCGATTAAAATCTTGGCACCCCCCCCCACCTCTGGAACCCGTGATGCTTGGGATTCCCTCATCATGGGTCCAGGGTGCAAGGAAGCTGGAATGGTTTCTGGTAAGGAATGTGATGGCTTCAGAGAAGACGGTGCTGTTGAAGAAGCTGGCGAAAATGACACACTGATCGTAAATCGATTGTCTGCCGATCCGGAGGCATTTGGGATTTTTGGTTTTAGCTTCCTTGATCAAAATCGAGATAAAATTCAAGGCTCCACAATCAATGGTATCGAAATCAGCCTCGACACTATCCAGAGCTATGACTACCCGATCGCTCGCCCCCTCTTTTTCTATGCTAAGAAAGCTCATATCGGTGTAATTCCCGGAATGCAGGAATACATGGAAGAGTTTGTGAGTGACGCTGCGATTGGTGATTATGGATACTTGTTAGATCGTGGGCTTGTTCCTCTAGAAACTAGCACACAGGAAAAAGTACGGAATGATATCCGCAACTTGACTCCAATCAGCATGTAATTGATTCATCCACCGGCAATCCAAGGATTGCCGGTACCGAAACACCTATGTTCCCCTACCTTCTCGCAGCGATTCTGCTGATCAGTCTCTCAGGTTTTTATCTAGGCCGAAAACAAGCTTCAAATCTCCGCTCACAAACAAAACTTCATTCACTTCCACAATATCACGGATACTTCATCGCACTTTGGTGTGGCATTCCAACAATTTTGCTCATTCTGCTTTGGACCGCACTAGAACCAATTTTGTTGGGCAGCCTGATCAGAAGTCACTTGGAATCACAATCTGGGGGCTTGACTCCAACAGATTATGTGATCATGACAGAAGAAGTTCGCAACCTTGCAGCGGGGGTCGCTCTTGGAACTCAAGACCCTCTTATTCTAGAAACTGCCGAATGGATGCGTTCACTCCAGCAATCAAGCCAATGGAGCATGGTCGTCGTCACGATTTTGCTCGCAATGCTGATTATGGCCTTCACTCGTTCCAAAGTGGCTCCAGGATTTAAGGCCCGTCATGGTGTAGAATTACTGTTCAATGGTTTTCTCTTCATTAGCTCAACCATCGCCATCCTCACAACAATTGGAATCGTCCTTTCGCTAATTTTTGAGACTTTCCGTTTCTTTGAACTGGTTCCAATTACTGAATTCTTGTTTGGGCTCAAGTGGTACCCTCAAATCGCGATTCGAGCAGATCAAGTCGCTGGAGACGGTGCCTGGGGAGCAATCCCTGTTTTCAGCGGTACCCTACTCATCTCCTTCGTCGCCATGATTGTTGCGGGTCCCATCGGTTTGATGTCCGCAATTTATTTCTCAGAATACGCTTCTCCAAAAATGCGCGGATGGACCAAACCGATTTTGGAAATTTTAGCCGGAATCCCGACTGTCGTTTATGGATTTTTTGCAGCCCTCACTTTAGCTCCTCTTGTGAGAGACGGTGGTATTGCTATTGGGCTAGATGTAGAAGCGCGTAGCGCCCTTGCAGCTGGCTTGGTGATGGGTGTGATGATCATTCCATTCATCTCCTCACTTTCTGATGATGTTATCAATGCTGTCCCACAAACTCTGAGAGATGGCTCTTATGCGATGGGAGCTACAAAGTCCGAAACCATTCGCCAAGTGATCATCCCTGCTGCATTACCTGGTATTGTGGGAGCATTCTTATTGGCAATTTCCAGAGCCATTGGTGAGACAATGATCGTTGCTATGGCTGCTGGGTTGAATGCTAATCTGACAGCGAATCCATTGGAAAACGTTACCACCGTTACTGTGCAGATTGTTGTGGCTCTAATTGGAGATCAAGAGTTTGATGACCCTAAAACTCTCTCAGCTTTTGCACTTGGGTTGGTGTTGTTTGTTGTGACACTGATTTTAAATGTTGTTGCCTTGGCGATTGTGAAGAAGTATCGAGAGAAATATGACTGATCGAAATATGGCCAAGGCTGCTCGTCTCAAGCAACGCTATGCAGCTGAAGCCAGGTTTAAACTATATGGAAAATTAGCGATTGCAGCTGCATTGTCTGCAGTATTTTTTCTACTCTACACAATCTTCACAGCAGGATATTCTGCATTTTGGAGAACACAAATTCAGTCTGAGGTTACGCTTGATGCTAACTTCCTGAAAGTCACCCCCCAAAGTTCTAATGAAGAACTAGCTCGTGCAAATTATTTAGGTCTCTTCAGAAAGAATGTTGTTGAGAATAATCCAGACATCAAAAGTCGCTCAGAGCGCAGAGATCTTATACAGATGTTCAGTGAGAGCGCAGAAACAGACTTAAGGGACTTAGTTCTCTCAGATCCCTCTCTTCTTGGTACAACGCAAAAGTTATGGTTTCTTGCTTCTTCCCCAGTGGACACAATTGTTAAAGGAGCAGCACCCCGGGATATTGAGGAAGAGCGAAGAGTCGTTAGTAATCTTCAACTAAGACTATTAGATCAATGGACTGCAGAAGGTCGAGTTGGGTCAACCTTCAACATCAACTTTTTCACGCGAGGTGATTCCAGAAATCCAGAATTGGCAGGTTTGGCAGGAGCACTAGCAGGCTCTTTCTGGGCGTTGCTTGTCTGTTTTGTGATCAGCTTTCCAATGGGAATCGCTGCCGCCATTTATCTGGAAGAATTCGCCCCAAAAAACCGCATCACTGAAATTATTGAAGTCAATATCAATAACCTCGCAGCAGTACCGTCGATCATCTTTGGTCTACTTGGCTTGGCAGTGATTCTTAATTTTTTTGGGGTTCCAAGAAGTACTCCACTTGCTGGGGGAATTGTTCTCTCCTTGATGACCTTGCCCACAATCATCATTGCCTGCCGTGCCGCCCTGAAAGCTGTCCCGCCCTCTATCCGTCAAGGGGCTCTTGCCATGGGAGCATCCCCGATGCAGGTAGTTCTTCATCATGTCCTACCACTTGCGCTACCGGGTACTTTGACAGGTACGATCATTGGGTTAGCGCAAGCTTTAGGCGAAACCGCTCCACTGCTGATGATTGGAATGTTTGCCTTTGTGGTCGATATCCCGACTAGTCCACTGGAAAGTGCCGCAGCACTTCCTGTTCAGGTATATCTTTGGGCGGAGAGTTCTGAAAGAGGCTTCGTTGAGCTGACTGCAGCTGCAATCATGGTGATTTTAGTTTTTCTAGTATTGATGAATTTGCTTGCTGTAATTTTTCGCAAAAAATTTGAGCGACGCTGGTAAACCCAAATAAAATTACGAACTTCGGTTATGAGCCAGAAAAAAAACAACGGATCTCTTGTCACGAAGATCAACTCATCTGATGTCAGGGTCTTCTATGATCAGACAGAGGCTTTGCATGGAGTGAATCTGGAAATCTATGAAAATAGTGTCACCGCTCTCATCGGTCCCTCTGGCTGTGGGAAATCAACTTTTCTGCGATGCATCAACCGGATGAATGATGTTATTGAAGGTTGCCGGATTACTGGAAAAATCACCTTGGATAACGAAGACATCTATGACAAAGGTCTCGATGTAGTGCAACTTCGTGAGAAAGTCGGCATGGTCTTCCAGAAGCCCAATCCCTTCCCAAAGTCTATTTATGATAACATCGCTTACGGACCTCAAATTCATGGTCTAGCCCAGAATCGCCAGGAGATGGACGAGATTGTCGAGAATAGTCTGAAAAAAGCAGGGCTCTTCGAGGAAGTGAAAGATCGTTTGAACTCACCTGGAACAGGACTTTCAGGAGGGCAACAACAGCGATTGTGTATTGCCAGAGCGATTGCCGTAAATCCAGAAGTCATCTTAATGGATGAGCCATGCTCTGCCCTTGATCCGATTGCTACCGCAAAAATTGAGGAACTGATCCACGAACTTCGTCAGAACTATACAATCGTGATTGTTACCCACTCCATGCAACAAGCAGCTCGGGTTTCTCAAAGAACAGCTTTTTTCCATATGGGTGATCTGGTGGAAGTGGGCGACACCGACGATATTTTTGTCCGCCCCGAAGATAAGCGGACTCAAGACTACATTACCGGACGTTTTGGATAAGGAATTTCTATGGCCGCTACTGCTAATTTCACAACGGTCACTCTGCATTTACACCGTCAGATTGCCCTGCTCAAACAACAAGCTAACCTGCTAGGGACTCTCGTAGAGGAACAATTTGAGAACGCCCTGCGAGCACTTGCTGAAAATGATCTGGAGCTAGCTGAAAAAGTGGTCAAGCTTGATAAAGATGTAGACCAACGCGAAATCAATCTGGAGGAAGAGTGTCTTAAGATTATTGCACTT
>CAJXNF010000093.1 GCA_913056375.1 uncultured Pseudomonadota bacterium
GAAAATATACAGAAGAAGAGTTGATCAGTAGCGTGGATAATGGTCTTTATTTGACTTCAATGAGTGGACAGGGAGTAAACGTTACTACAGGGGATTATTCCCGGGGCGCTCAGGGACTTTGGATTCGTGATGGAAAGTTGGCGGAACCCGTCAGTGAATTCACCATTGCCAGCACCTTCCAACAGATGTTGCAAAATCTTGATCTAATTGGCTGCGAAGTTGATACAAGAAACCCGATCCTAACTCCTCCCTTCCGTATTAGTAAGATGAGCATTAGCGGCACCTGATTGTTTCTTCATGACAAAAGCCGGTGAACGATGGGTGCCCCCAACACCACCAATACCAGGCGAGTCAAGTGGTGCGTCAGTACGTAGGTTAAATCTGCTCCTGTAATAACCGCGATCATCATCATTTCTGCCTGTCCCCCTGCCAGAAAAGCCAAGAGAGCATTTAATTCTGATGCGATTCCTAGGTTGATGATCGTAATGATAAAACAGCCGCTGATAGTGGCCAAGATCAGGCTGTAGACGACTCCAGCAAATATATCTCTCCGCAATTCTGCCAGGGTAATCCCTGAGTAATGAACTCCTACCGAAATTCCAATGAAAAACTGTGCACACCACAGGATTTCTGCTGGTGGGCGGGTATGAATCAGGCCCGACAACGATACGATTGCTGTCAGGATCATTGGACCAAGGATGGATGCCCCAAAAAGCCGAAAGCGTTCCGCTATTTTCCAGCCCAACAAACCACAAATTGGCATCAGCAGAAGCTCCAAACCAGGAACAGAATCGATAGGAACCCCAGGTGGTTTGTGTAAATCTATCTGCCAAATCATCGCCATCAAAGTCGGTGCTACCCAAATGATTCCCATCACACGCGTGGCGTGAATCAAGGAAAGTGCTCTTGGATTACCCCCTGCTTCCTGACCAAAAATCAGCATGTCTGACAAGCCTCCTGGCATAGAGGCGTAATATGCCGTGGCCTTGTCGTAATGAAATACTCGACGAAAGAGGGGATATCCTATGAGTCCAATTATGAGTACGAAGATTGGTATGAAGAAAATAGACTGCAGGTACCGAGGGAATTCATGCAGCACTTCAGGTGTGATGGAAGATCCGATCGCAACTCCAAGGAAGGTACGCATGAAAATGCTGAACACTCCCATATCCTCCATGGGTTGTCGACAGAGTGCGGCGATCAGGCATCCCGCCATCGGGCCTAGTAGAAGTGGAAGAGGAATTCCCAACAATAGGAAGGCAACTGAACCAACGGAGGCCGCAACTAAGGCCATCCTCCGTTTCCGATTCAGCCAGCTGAAGAGAACAAAGTTCACTAGGAGTGAACCTTTTTTTGAATGGAGCTGATTAGGGTTGGTGCAAAAAGGCTCACCGCGGCAAGAATCCAGAGGGTTATGCAGATATTGGATTCAAAGAAGATGATTACATCACCACCACTGTAGATCATGGCTCTGCGGAAGTTGGTTTCGATCAGATCTCCCAAGACAACTCCGAGAATCAGTGGAGCTAGAGGGAAATCTGCTCGACGAAGAAAATAGCCGATCAGTCCAAAGATCAGAATCAATAAAACGTCGAATTCACTGCCATTGATGGTGTATGCACCGACCACACAAAGCATCGTGATTAGGGGCATTAAAATCCATCGAGGTGTCTGAAGAATTTTAGCGAAGAGGCCGACAAGAGGAAGGTTCAGAATGATCAGAAAGAGATTGCCAATGAACATGGACGCTGCCAATCCCCAAAATACATCCGGGCTGGTTTCAAGTAATAGCGGGCCTGGTTTGATGCCAAAACTGATCAGTCCACCTAGCATCACTGCAGTTGTTTCGCTTCCAGGAACTCCAAGAATGAGCAGAGGGATAAAAGAACCAACGGAGGCTGAATTATTTGCAGATTCTGGAGCAGCTACCCCCCGAATATCTCCATTGCCGAATTGATTGGGCCTGAGGATTTTCTTTTCAGTTGCATAGGCGATAAAGCTAGCAATCGTTCCTCCTGCTCCCGGTAAGACCCCAATCAAAAATCCTGAGACACAACTCCTCAATGAGGTTGCCAGAGAACCTGTGATTTCCTTGAAGGTTATCCAAAGGCTTGTCAGCGGCTGCATCTTTGATTGATCGCTGTCCTTTTGCCCGAGCATGATCAGAATTTCGCTGACAGCAAAAAATCCAATCACAACCACGATGAAGTCGATTCCATCGTAAAGCTCCATCATCCCGAAGGTCAATCGACTGACACCGGTGGTGGAATCAATGCCAATTGCAGCAATTGCTAGCCCTAAAAACGCTGAGATAATCGCTTTCAGAAGGCTCCCTTGGCTGAAACTTGAAAGAGCAATAAAAGCGAAAAGCATCAAGACGGTGTACTCAGCAGGACCAAAGTTGATCGCAAGCTCGGCTAATATTGGCGCGAAGAAGGCGAGAAAAAAGATGGAGAGGGTTCCCCCAATGAAAGAAGCAATCGCCGACATGGCAAGTGCTTTTCCACCCAGGCCCTGTTTGGCCATCGCGTAGCCATCAATGGCAGTGACAGCTGCTGCGGATGTACCTGGAACATTGAGCAAAATGCTGGAGATGGAGTTCCCGTATTGAGAACCGTAGTAAATGCCTGCGAAAAGGATCATCACTGTAGCTGCGGGAACTTCCAACGTGTAAACGATTGGAAAAAGGACAGCAATGGCGTTGACGGGCCCAATTCCTGGCAACATGCCAATCACTGTTCCAAGGAAAACCCCCAATAAAACAAACAGGATATTTTGAAAAGTGAGGGCGGTGGCGAAGCCCTCAAAAAGTAGTTGAATGGATTCGATGTTTCCTCCTAGCTCTATTTCAGCCAGAGGCCACGACCGAGGGAAATCCCCAGCAAGTGGTCAAAGAGTAGTAGGCAGAGGAGAGAGAGAGTGACCGAGCAGAGGACGGCTTGCTTCCAATTTGCTCCGAAAAGTTTGGCAACAACAATCATCATCGCAATCATTGCCCCAAGAAACCCGGTGTAGGGTAGGAACACTGAATAAATGATGATCACACCCACAAGAGGAAGTCGCTTACGCCAATCCTCCCAGACTTCGGCTTCAAACTCATGTTGTGTTGGCCTCAGGACTAGTCCAAAACCAAGCAAAACCATTACGAAAGCAACCATGTAGATCCAATGATGAGGACCAATATCCCCATTATAGAATCCCACTTGGATGAATTTGCCTGCGTATCCGTAGGCCAAACCAAATCCTAGTATGATCAGGGCAGATAGTCTGTCTGCTCCTCCCTCTCCCCAGGACTTCATTGCTGCATGAAGCCAAGATCAGTGGAAATTTGGGCAACTTTGCCGATTTGTCCACCTACAAAGTCCTCAAAGTTTTTACCAAAGGAAGCAAAGGGAGCTAGGCCATTCTTGGCACTCAGGTCAGCCCATTGGCTTGAATTGGCAACTTTTGTGACAATATCCACCCACTCGTTATATCGAGCATCTGAGATGTTTTTGGGTACGTAGAAACCTCTCCAGTTAGCTCCAATGACATCATAACCTTGCTCCTTGGCTGTTTTTGCTGAAGGAACAGCGGGAATTCGATCAGGAGCGAGGATGGCTAGGATGCGAATATTGCCCTGCTTTTCGTATTCTACCAACTCGGAGATATCACCGGTGAAAGCATCAGCTCGCTTGGAAAGAATTTCCAACATCGCAGTTCCACCGTTGTCAAAGGAGATATAATTGATCGCTTTTAGATCAGAGATACCGGCTTTGTCAGCCACAATCAGAACCTTCAAGTGGTCCCATCCACCTGCAGAGCTACCACCAACAATGGCGGTTCGACGAGGATTGTTCCGCATTGCAGTAACCAGATCACCCAGAGTATTAAATTCAGAGTCTTTGTGAACCGCAATTGCTCCGTAGTCTGCTCCTAGGGCACCGACCCAGCGAACATCAGAGGCCTTGAAACCAGAATAAACGTTCTGTCCCAGGCGTGCTGCGGTAGCCATACTAGCTGCGACAATCAGATTCTCATCATCACCTCGCTTTGTTACAACGTGGGCATAAGCTTTTCCGCCACCGGCACCTGACATGTTGGTTACCGCCATTGTACCGTCAATTAGACCCATATCTCCCATTACTTGCGCAGCTGGAACACGACAGGTGAAATCCCATCCTCCTCCAGCACCTGCTGGCGCGATACACTCGGTATTGCCTGGCTTAGCCATCGCGACCCCAAGCATCGTGGTTGCCGCAATTGCGGTTCCAGTCAAGATTCCCAATATTGATTGCATTGATTTTCGCATGCCATCCCTCCTAATTTTCGTAAAACATGAATTGAAAACGAAGTTACCTCCGTTCCTGATGTCGAAAGTCCTTGGATTCCGTCCATTGTCGGAATTGTCACTTCGACCTGAGTAATGCATCAGGATAAACTCCTTTGCACTTTCGCAGCAAAGAAATATGTTGAACCTCCCTTCAGGTCAATCTTCTGGGTTTAAAATTTTTTGATTCTGTTTCGTGCATACTGTTCATAAAGTTCACAATCAAGCTGAGGAACTGATGCTACCTAATCCAACACCAAGTTATTCCGCATTTCAAAAATGGCTGCCGCGTTCACTTGGGAAAAGGATGTTGTTGTTGATGATGGGTTTGTTGGTCCTCTTGGTTTGTGCAACGGGTTTCATTGGGAATCAAATTGTCACAGGAATCCTCAATGAATATATTGGTCGAGTAGCACTGAATGTTTCCCGCTCAGTCTCTCTTTCGCCGATAGTTTCTCAGGGACTGATTCAGCTAGAGTCGGATGGGATCCAGAGATACGCAGAAAGTGTTCGGGAGGCAACAGGGGCAAGCTTTGTTGTGGTTGGTGATTACGAAGGCAAACGCTACAGTCACCCCGTTCCTGAGCGCATTGGTAAGTACATGGTTGGGGGCGATAATGAGAGGGCTCTTGTCCAAGGGCAGTCTTATGTCTCGATTGCCGTTGGAACTCTGGGGCCTTCTCTCCGTGGAAAGGTTCCCATTTTCTCAAGCGAAGGAGAAATCCTCGGGGTTGTTTCTGTGGGCTACCTCATCGAAACCGTTCAGGATGTAATCCAGCCTTATCAGCAGCGACTTCTTTTCTGGATTCTAGGGCTATTCGCAGTAGGAGCATTGGGAACTTGGTTCATTGCACGGGAGGTAAAGCGTTTAATCTTTGGTTTGGAGCCCTACGAGATCGCCGGTTTGTATCGAGAGCGGACGGCGTTGTTGGAGTCGATTCGTGAGGGGATCATTGCCATCAACGAGAAAGGAGATGTGACCGTGATGAATCATCAGGCAGCCCAGATCTTGGGTTTCTCTCCAGAAGATGCCTTGGGACGTCCCATCGAAGAACTCCTGCCAGAAACGAGAATGCTCGAAGTTTTGAAAACAGGTAAAGGCGAGTACGATCAGGAAATGTTGATCGAAGAGGAAGAGGTCGTGGTAAACCGAGTCCCTATTTTGGAACAAGATCATGTAACGGGAGTCGTTTCCAGTTTTCGGCGAGCACAGGAGATTGACCGACTTGTTCAAGAGTTGACAAGTATTCGAGAATATTCTCAGGCGTTGCGGGCACAAACACATGAATACTCGAACAAATTACACACTCTTGCAGGGCTGATTCAGATTGGTGCAACGCAAGAGTCACTTGACTTAATCGGGCGTGAGTCTTCCGGTTATAATGCCCTGTTGCGTCAGCTTTCTGACCAAATCCATGACCCATTTCTCTCTGCGATCATTGTTGGCAAGTATCATCGGGCTCTGGAACTCAAAACAGAGCTGGAGATTGATCCAGAAAGCTCAATGGGTAACATTGGCCATTCCAGTCGCAGTGAAAAAATCATCACAATCATCGGAAATCTGTTGGAAAATGCTCTGGAGGCATCGGCCTTGGTTGAAGGTAGAAAAAAAGTGTGCTTGTCGATGACAGACGTGGGTAATGATTTGATCTTCGAAATTGAAGATTCTGGACCAGGGATCAGCCAGGAGCAGCAAGAGACAATTTTTGATGAGGGTTTCACGACAAAATCAGGGATGGGACGAGGAATTGGCCTGAGACTCGTGCAGAAAAATCTGATTCAAATTCACGGGCACCTGACGATTGGGAAAAGTTCATTAGGCGGTGCCCGTTTCACCGCGTACATCCCTAAAACCACTACAAATGATGAAGATGGTCACCAGAGTTCTGATTGCGGATGATGATCCTCGGATTACCGAGATCCACCAGCACTACGTCAGCAAATTTGAAGGATTTGAAGTGATTGGGCTCTCTAATACTTTGGAAGATACCAAGCTTCAGATTGAAGTAATGGAGCCACAGTTGCTGCTGTTGGATATCTACTTTCCTGATGGCTCAGGGATTGAGCTACTCAAGGAAATTCGTCTTCGTTCCCAAGCACTTGATATCATTCCAATCACAGCAGCCAAAGAAGTCCGTCTGCTTCAGGAGGCCCTCCGTGGAGGAGTCTTTGATTACATTCTAAAGCCCGTAGTTTTCTCTCGCTTTGAACAAACTCTCCGGCGTTATCGCACTCACCATTCCAATCTACAATCCTTGGACAGTCTGAATCAGTCTGATATTGATCGGATCATCCATCAGGAAAAACCAACGGATTCCTCGCGGATGGATTCAGGGCTACCCAAGGGAATTGATCCAGTGACGCTAGACAAAATCCTTGAAGAAATGAAGGTCGGCTCAACAATGTTTACCTCAGAGGAAATGGCGGAGCGAGTTGGTGCGAGTCGGACGACTGCACGTCGCTATCTGGAATACCTTGTCAGTCGAGGCAGTGTGGAGGTGGATGTGAGTTACGGTGGAGTTGGGCGTCCAGAGCGCATTTATCGAATGACTCGGTGAATAGAATTATCAACTTTTTTGGTAATCGGAGAATTGAGAGTAGTGACAACAACAGTCATCCTAATCCTACCTCCAACACTTTTTTCTTAGGGAAAATGAGCAAGCGTCTTTCACGGGAAGATTATGGAAATTTTCCCTCGATTTCGGCTGATTTTCGGCTGAGTTATGGCACAGAAGCCGATCAGTTTGGAGATCTCTATCTGCCATCTGGAGACGGACCGCATCCGGTGGTGATTCTGCTTCATGGAGGTTGCTGGAGAAATCACTTTGGCCTAGAGCCTTTGGGTCGGGTTGCGGAGTATCTTCAGCAAGTGGGGATAGCGGTTTGGAACCTAGAGTACCAGCGGCTTGGTCAGGGTGGCGGTTGGCCCACGACGATGCAGGATGTAGCCAGAGGTGCTGACCATTTACGCTTGCTGGCAAAGATTTATCCGTTGGATCTTTCACAAGTGATCGCAGTCGGTCATTCAGCTGGAGGACATTTGAGTTTATGGCTGGGGGCTCGATCTCACTTGCCTAGTAGTTCTGAACTCTATTTCCCGGATCCACTGCCACTCAAAGGGATCTTGTCATTGGCAGGAGTGGCTGATCTAGTTCGTGGAGTTGCCTGGGATGTTTGCCAGGGTGCATGTGCCGATTTGATGGGTGGAACGCCTGAGGAGTTTTCTGAACGCTACCAACAGGCATCACCTTGCCAAATGGGACCAATTACAGTACCCCAGGTTCACTTGGTTGGAGAACAGGACAAAATTGTCCGTGCAAAGATGGTTCAGGAGGATGTGGCCGAACTTCGGAAGCATGCTCCGGCTACTGCAATCGATTTTGAGGAGATTGCAGAAATTGGCCATTTTGAGTTGGTGGATCCAGCTTCAACGGCATGGGCAAATGTGGAAAAAGCTATTATGAAACTGCTACGTTCAGAATGAACAGACCATTGCTCTGGGAACAGAGCTTTCAGTAACTATCGAACAAGGAATGAAAATGAAAAAACTGCTTCAAACCCTTCTGGGAACTTTGGTACTGGGCTTGGGTCTAGCCAATGCGGGCGTTGCTCAAGAACCAGTAAAAATTGGAATGGTCACTACTCTCTCTACTGGTGGTGGTTATCTTGGTCAAGATGTCCGAGATGGATTTCTTCTGGCCGTCGAAGAAGAAGGTGGAAAACTTGGTGGAGTCCCTGTTGAAGTCCTAGTTGAAGACGATGGACGAAATCCAGTCAATGGAAGACAAATCGTCAAACGATTTCTGGATCGGGATCGAATATCCATTTTAACAGGTGTGATTTTTTCGAATATTTCTCCAGTAGTGGCACCGATGGCCTTGAAGGATGGAATTTTCTACATCTCTCCGAACTCAGCTCCCTCAACTTTTGCAGGAAAAGAATGTCATGAGAACTATTTTGTAGTGTCGTGGCAGAACGACACCCTACACGAAGCAGCAGGAATGGGTGCTACAGAACTAGGCTATAAAAAAGCTCTGTTGCTCGCACCTAATTATCAGGCTGGGAAAGATGCTTTGGCTGGATTTAAACGATTCTTCAAAGGTGAGGTCATTGACGAAATTTATGTCAAGCTGGGGCAGAACGACTACGCTGCTGAAATCGCGCGGATCCGAGCTGCGAAGCCAGAAATGGTCTTTCAGTTTTATGACCGTCTAAAAAGTATCTCTAAAGGCTATGCCAGCCTTGATTATGAGATGTCTTCATATAAAGCCAGTGACTTAGTGAAATTGGATATACTAGTACACCAAAATAAAGTTGATGCATTATCGCTCATCGTTCACCGGTCAGCTGCAGAAATAAGAGGCCGCGATATAATTGCTCAGCTTAAAGAAATCATATCAAAACACCAGTTTCAAATTGCTTTACAAGCAGCTA
>CAJXNF010000094.1 GCA_913056375.1 uncultured Pseudomonadota bacterium
CTGGAACCGGCTGGGTCGTAGACTGCGCCAAGGACTCCTTGATTGGCAACGTCTGCTCGAAACGCTATGGCTGGGGGTTGCTTACGTTCTGCTCTTTCTGGGTACACAAGCACTGATTCAGGCCAACTGGGAGTTGTCTGCCTGGTGGATCCAACTGCAGAATTTCCTGCAACTTCCTCCGACCTCCATCGAAGCCAAGCTGGTCTTCCTGCTACTACGGGGCTGGTTGCTGCTGCTGGTGCTCCTGCCTGTCTGCCTAACCCTGACCCGTCAGCCCCTGGAACTCTGGATTGTGCTTACCTCACTCCTCTTTGTTGTGGCTGAATTCACCCCCGCTTTTGTCTACTTCCAGCAGGTTCCACCAACCCTTCTGTTCGACCAGGTCAGCGGCGGTCTGATTCGTCAGGCGATTTTCGCTGCACTGATTGCCTGGCGCTGGCATTTGGAACCTCTATCTGAAGAAATCCCGAAGTAAGACCTTGCAACCCAGCAACAGATCGTTATAATCCCTTCTTTTTTTACAATTTTGCACTGAAACAACTTTCGTTTCCTGCGCATGATCACCTTTGCTCCTCCTGCAGCCCCTTCGGCTGATGGTCAGGACTCCCTGACCCGTGCTGGTTTCATTGGCCTGATTGGCCGTCCAAACGTAGGCAAGTCGACCCTACTCAATCGACTGATCGGACAGAAACTGGCGATCACAGCAAACAAACCACAGACTACACGCAATCGACTACTGGGCATCCGTACCATCGGTTCCTCACAACTGATCTTCATTGACACCCCTGGCATCCACGCCTCCAGTCGTGTCATGAACCAAAAGATGGTGAGTTACGCTGTTGAGACTCTGCAGGAGACCGATTTCAACCTGATGCTTGTTGAACCTCTGCGTCCTGGACAAGATGTCCCTGCAGAAGACCAACTGGTCCTACAGCACCTGCAAGATCGAGCCAGCAACACGATCCTGGCAATCAACAAGGTTGATGGCCTTCCCTATGAGGCGATTTTGCAAAGCTTGGAACGTTACCGTCAACTCGCAGAATTCGCAGAGTTGATTCCGATCTCTGCGCTCAAGTCGCACAACTTGGAACGTCTCTGGGAATTGCTGCTGAAGCGCCTGCCAGAAAATCCATTTTTCTTTGCGGAAGACCAACTGACGGACGCCTCGGAGCGGTTCCTCTGTGGAGAATTGGTGCGCGAACAGCTCTTCCGCCACCTGCAACAGGAACTTCCCTACTCTGTGGCTGTTCAGGTGGAATCTTTTGAAGAGACTCCCAAGCGACTGCACATTATCGCCAACATCATCGTTGAGCGCGAATCGCAAAAAGGGATCATCATCGGCCACAAGGGCCAACAATTGAAAAAAATCGGGACTACTGCCCGACAACGTATTGAGACTCTACTGGGACAGTCAGTGTATCTGTCGCTACAAGTCCGAGTACTCAAGCAGTGGAGTCGCCATGAACACTATCTGCAGGCTTTCGGGATGGAATAAACCCGAAACTGCCTTGAAATCCGCCGTTCCTTTCAACTGAGCAACGATGAAGGCTTACCTAATCATCACTACCCTTGCCGCCGTTGCAATCGTGGTTGCTACCCAGCATTCCATGGAATTGACTCTTGCAGCCGCTGCTCTCTGGATCCTGCTCATGATGCTGCTCTGGATCCTGCGACGCAACATGGAGGTTGTCTCCAGTAGTTTTTCTCAAACAGCCTCCTTCGCGAATGAGTCACCCAGAGTGGCTCCGAAATCAGCATCTTCTGGAAGTGCCGAAACCTTTACAGGCTTGGACAGCTCTGTCTTCGCACGTTTCCGCGAGAACCTGGAGCAAAACGAACGCAAACAAGGAAATTTTGTTCCTGCACCAGAAGACGAACCCACAGAAGTTGTTAGTTTGAAGAGCAAACCTGTGCAACCCGAGCCAGAGCCTGTGGATGCAGATGGATTTGAACAGGCACTTGCGACCGCAGAGCAACAGCCTCCGCCTCCTAAGGATCGAGTCACTATCCGACGTCGTAACAACACTGCGACAGAACGACCACGAGCTCAAACCCTACGACGTCACTCAGATGTTGGTTCGCTTTATAGCCTCTCTAAACAACGTCTCTCCCGACAGCCGGAGATTCCCGACAGCACCGAAGATCTCTTCTCAGATGCCTACATTCCTTTGCCACATCAGCTACAAGCTCCGACTCCTGCCAAGGAAGATCTCTATGATGAAGGCCTTGGGAAGACTCTAGGGCACTCGGCTTCGCCAGATGAAACTCGTGACGAGGCCGAAGCTCTGCTGCAGATGGCTCGCTCTTTCGCTCGTGCCCGTAACTGGCAGGAAGCCAAGGTCAGCCTGGATAATCACCTTCAGCTGCTTCAGGAGTTGAAACGAACGCCGCAGGCTGAGGATCTACAGCTGTACGTGAAGGCCTTGATTGAACTTGGAGAGATTCAGCAGGCTGCCCACCATCTCGATGGGGTACGTCGGCAAAAGGATGGCTTGGAGGGAGAAGATCTTGCTCGCATGGTTCGTGATGTTGTTGAAGGACTAGAGAAAGAACAGGCCTGGGAAACTATGATTCCCCTGCTGCAGGATCTGCTGAACTACGCTCGACAGCAACTGGATCGCAATGAGATGGATCGGCTCTATGACAAGTTGGAACAGGCACTGGAAGCAACCAAGGAAGAAGACCGGCTGGTGCGGATCTGCCACAGCCATCTTGAAATCAAGCGAGCAATTGGAGATGTAGAAGGAGAGGAGCGATTACTGAGCAAGTTGGGTCGCCTCCATCACCGACGAGGCGATAAGGAGATGGCGAACCAACTCTACCAGGACACTCTGCGGCTGCGGAGCAACATGGAACGTGCCGCTTACTGAGCCTTTTGGATCAGTAGGTACAACCGGATGGGGTCATCCCACGGAGATCCTGACCGTGATTGATGGCTTCAAATTGCAATTCTGCCAGTAGACGACATCCCCGAGTTCGACGCTCCCGAGCCACATAGTATTCGTTGATGCGTGGTGACGTATCTGACTCCAACTGGGAAAAGGCATCAATCGCATTGACAGTGTGATCTTCTGCCAGCAGCAGGTATTGGGGTTGACGCTCCCGGCGCCAACTGTTGAAATAGTTCAGGCTCCAACCCAAGTGACGGTCTCCATCCTGGAGACGGGTGCTGAAAGAAGCGATCGGGAAGCGATCATAGCTGCTGCAGCTGACAGCAAATCCAAGCAACAACAGACTGGCAGCGATCTTTCGACAACGGCGGTACATAAGTTTCTCTTCCTTGTAGGGATAATCAGTTTCTTCTGCTATCGGCAGTTGCCTCAAAAACTTTAGCTGGAATTGATGTGGAATTGCCGCTGGTTGTTGAAAATCGTCTACACGATCTCGCTGAATCGCTGATCGCGTGGACAACCCCATCCGAGCCGACTCCAGCACAGTGGGACGCCTGCCGCGTCTTCGCCCACCGAGGCCTGCACGATGATCCCCGTGTCCCTGAAAACACAATGGCCTCGCTGGCAGCAGTCTTGCGCTTCGAGGACATTCATGGGGTAGAGTTCGATATTCGCTGGACCAAAGATCTGGTACCGATGGTCTTTCACGATCCAGATCTGCAGCGGGTTTTTGGTAGCTCTGAGCGACTGGCAGACCTGACTTCGACAGAACTGCGCCAGCGTTTTCCCTTGATCCCAACCCTCTCTGAAGTTGTGCAGCGCTTGGGACAACGTAAGCACCTGATGATTGAAATCAAGGAAGAACACTATCCGGAACCGGAGCATCAACTTGAGATCTTACAAGAAACTCTGGCAGGACTCGTGCCAGCAGAGCACTTCCATTTCCTGCTGCTGGATCCAGCAACCTATGAAAAATTGTCTGCGTTCCCCAAGGCTTCAGTACTACTGGTTGGTGGCTTCAACGTGGCAGAAATCAGTGAGGCGGTGAGCAGTCAGGATTTTGGTGGAATTGGTGGACAGTATCTGTTGATGCCCGACACCGAGGTACAGCGTCACCTGCAGCAGGGAAAGATCGTTGGCACTGGCTACCCTCGAAGCTGGCCAGCATTCTGTCGTGAACTCTCTCGAGGTGTGACCTATCTGTTTTCCAATCAGGCCCAAGCCCTGGCCAAGATCCTGGCCCAGGAACGCCTGCGTCTTTCCCTTGATCCCCATTGAGTAAGAGACCATGGCCCGACAGGATGACGAACTGGACTTGGAAAAGCTTCGCCGTGAAGTCGATACCCTGACCCAGCAGGTTGGTGGCAAGCCGACCCCTGGGACGACCACCCGACTTCCCGCTCAGGAAGAGCCAAAGAAAAAGAAGAAGGGCAACCCCATCATGTATGGTCTGATCGGTGTTGCCGCCATCCTTCTTGGGGGTAAACTGATCTTTTCGTTGATGAACTTTCTGGTGCTCGCCGTGATCGCTGGCGTTGGCGCCTGGTGGTATTTCTTCAAATTCCGCAAGGATGAGGACTGACGAACATGCCGCGCTTCAATCCCCGCTTGGTGATGTTCAGTTCGATGGGCCTGGAGTTGGGTCTCTCTGTGATTGTTGGACTCCTGCTTGGCAGTTCCCTGGATCGCTTCTTCGGCACTGGACCCTGGATGCTGATTATTTTCACGGCCAGTGGCATCGCCGCTGGTTACCGCAGTGTCTATCGTCTGCTCAAGCGCTTGCAGCAGGAAGACGCCGCGACTCCCTTGACTCATGACTTTGACTCCAAGACCTGAATGTCCAATTCACCTTTCCCCGAAATCTCTGACGAGGCCCTACAGGTTGGCTTCCGCAAGGCCACAGAATTCCGAAATTTGCTGATCCTGGCATCCGTCGTCCTGGCAATTGTCTCGCTCTTGTTCGGCCTTGACTTTCTCTTGGGATCCTTGCTAGGTTCAGCGATTGTTGGTTTGAACTTCCACTGGACCGTGCGCTTCGTTCTGAACATGTTGGAGGAGCGAAAACTAAGGCCACTGTACTTGCTGATCTACGGTGCGAAGTTCATTGTCTCGATGATGGTTCTCTACGTGGCGATCGTCCAATTGGACATTAGTGCCGTCGGAATAATGCTAGGTCTCTCTAACATTCTGTTGGCTGCCACCGCTTACGCACTCATCCAGCGACCAAGATCCTCTGATTCTTCCGACGTCCTTTCCTAGGGATACTGATGTTTCGACGACTGAACCTGGCAGGATTGTTCCTGCTGACCCTGACATCCCCAGCTTTTGCCGCAGAGGGGGGCTTCACTTGGGCTAACTTCCTTTTCGGAGGATTGGCAGAACCATTGGCCTCAATCGGGATTGACCCACGCCCGATCCTCGACATGATTATCGTTGCCGCGGTACTGATCGGTCTGGCCTGGTGGCTTGGCAAACCCTTCCGTGAAACCCAGATGCTGGAACCCTCCGGAAGACTAGACAAAGATCATTTTGCTGTCACCGTTGTCGAGGGTATCCTCAATTTTCTCTCGGGCATTATTCAGCACGGTATCGGACCACGACCCCTGCTTCCCCTGCTCGGAACCTACGGGCTCTTCATCCTGTTCCTGAACCTGGCTGGACTGGTTCCCGGATTTAATCCACCGACCGACCAGTTCAACATCACCTTCGCCTTTGCGATCGTCGTCTTCCTGCTGACTCACACTCTTGGAATCCGTCAGCACGGCGCCAGCTACATCAAGCAGTTCATTGGCCCTATGCCCTTAATGGCTCCCTTGATGTTCCCAGTTGAACTAATCAGCCACCTCGTGCGGCCGATGTCCCTCTCCATCCGCCTCTTGGGGAATATGACCGGTGACCACAAAGTGGTCTTGATCTTCTCCTCAATTCTGGCGCTTGGGTTGCCCGTTCCCTTCATGGGATTGGGTATTCTCATTAGTGTTTTGCAGGCCTTCGTCTTCGTACTGCTGTCTGCAATTTATTTTGAAGTCGCCATGAGTGAAGCTCACTGATCGGCCCTTCGTTCTGTTCCGTACACGCTCTTACTGTTCTCAACCAAAAGGAAGTTCCATGAACAAAAGACTCATGTTGGTCCTGTTTCTGATGCTGCTGGCAGCTCCGCTGTACGCCCAAGAGTATGGTGAATTGGCCACCTTCGGCTTTGCCATGGGTGCAGGTGTGGCGATCTCCTTTGCCGCTCTCGGTGGTGGAATCGGTCAAGGCATTTGTATGCGCGGCGCCCTCGAAGGCATCGCCCGCAACCCAAATGCTTCCGGTAAGATCTTCACCCCGATGATTATCGGCTTGGCGTTGATCGAATCCCTCGTGATTTACGCACTCGTGATCGCCTTCATTCTGCAAGGTAAGGTCTGAATTTTCACTGGGCAGGTTTCGCGGGAAGCCTGCTCAGTTTCTGCTTCCCGTATCTACCCTCGCTGACACAACCTCCTCACAAAAACTGACCCATGCCTGACATTGCCTGGGGTTCTTACACGATGCTAGCGACTGGTTCTCTGATTGGACTCTTTGCTGCCTATCGAATTCTGCTGCAGGGCTTCAGCCTGCTTTTCTGGGTACTACTGCTGACTGGTGGTGCGATTACCTTCGGACTGGGTGCTCAGACACTGGGCGAAGACAATTTCCTGAGCGAATACTTGCCACTGGAAGCGCTCGAGAATTTGGAAGGCAAGGACTTTACAGAGCAGCTCCAAAACCTACCACAGGAAGCTCGCGGCCAGATCCGTGCTCTCTGCGAACAGCTCTGAGTCCACCCACTGGCGTAGCCGCTTGGCTCCGACCCCCAGCGGTTATTTGCACCTCGGCAATGCCTGCAACTTCCTGCTGACCTGGCTCTGGATTCGCCATCTCGGTGGGGAACTGTGGCTGCGAATCGATGATCTGGATCAAGCTCGGGTACGTCCTGAATACATCGAAGACATCTTCCAGCAACTGGACTGGCTTGGACTGGATACTGACCAGGGCCCTCGCAGTGTGGCTGCACTTCAACAAAGCTGGTCCCAGCAGCTGCGTACGGAGCGCTACCTATCCGCCTTGACAACACTCAAAAATACTGGAGCACTCTATCGCTGCACCTGTAGTCGTCGCCAGTGGCAGGCTCTCGTTGGTGAAGAAGGACGCTACCCGGGAACCTGTCGTCATCGACAGCACTCTACCGAACAACCCGGTAGTTGGCGGATTCGGCTACCAGCAGCAGCTACGGTGTGTTGGCAGAATTGGCCAAGTGGTCGGGAAGAACTGGATCTCACAGACGAGATGGGCGATTTTGTGATCCAACGTCGTGACGGACAAGTCGCCTACCAGCTGGCGTCCTGTGTGGATGACCTTGACTGGCAGATGAACCTGCTGATCCGTGGTGTGGACCTGCGACCCTCCACCGCTGCCCAGTCTCATCTGCTTCGACTGCTGGAACCCGAACGAGTACATCCGGTTGTGCTGCACCACTCCCTGCTGACCGATGAGGGCAATCGTAAATTTTCCAAGTCGGATGGCGCCTTGTCTTTACATATACTGAAAGAACAGGGATACACACCGGCAGCAGTCTATCGCAGCTGTGCTCACTGGCGGGGCTGGCCCGAGGCCTCCAACGTGCAGTCCCTGAACGATCTTCAACAATCCTTTGTCCTCGCTCTCAAACAGGAACCATGACCATTGCCGCTCCGATTGCCAACTCCCTCCAACGTGCCTCCTGGATCCGCCAGATGTTCGAAGCCGGCGCCCGACTCAAGCAGCAGTATGGGGCCGACCAGGTCTTTGACTTCTCGCTTGGTAACCCGATCCTCGAACCTCCTGCCAAGGTACACGAGACCCTGCACGCCCTGCTTGATGACCCAGCCCCCGGACACCATCGCTACATGCCCAACGGAGGCTTTGCTGCGGTGCGGGAGTATTTGGCCAACGAGCTGAGAGAAGAACAAGGATTACCCTTCGAAAAAGAAGACGTCGTGCTCTGCGTTGGCGCCGGAGGAGGACTGAACGTGGTCGCCAAGGCCTTGCTCGAACCCGGAGATGAGGTTGTCGCACTGGCGCCCTATTTTGTGGAGTATGGCTTCTACGTACAGAATCACGGAGGAGTGCTGACTGTCGCCCGCACCAGACAGGAGGATTTTTTACCGGACCTGGAAGCGCTGGAAGCGGTGATGACCCCAAAGACCCGAGCAATCATTGTCAACTCGCCCAACAACCCAACTGGCGTGGTCTATTCCCAGGCAGTACTCGACGAGCTCGGCAGTTGGCTGCGTACTCAGGAGCAGCGTTTTGGGCGTCCGATTTACCTGATTGCTGATGAACCGTACCGCAAGCTGCTCTTTGATGAGGTTGTCAACGGCTCGGTGCTCAAGGCTCATCCCCACTCGATCCTCATCACCTCGCACTCCAAGGACCTGGGACTGGCCGGAGAGCGGATCGGCTACATCGCCCTGCATCCGGAAGTACCAGACCGGGCTCTTTGGCAGGAGGCGCTGGTCTTCACCAATCGAATCCTGGGCTTTGTCAATGCTCCGGCGCTGATGCAACGGGCGCTGCCTCATCTGCGTGGCGTGCAGGTCGATATCGGCTTCTACCAACAGCTGCGGGATCAGGTCTGTGGCTTGATGGAAGAGGTAGGAATTTCTTGTGTGCGGCCCCAGGGAGCATTTTACCTGTTCCCGCAGGCGCTGGAGGAAGATGACGTGGCCTTCGTGCGCCGAGCCCAGGAAGAAAAGATTTTGCTAGTTCCCGGCTCCGGCTTCGGCTGGCCTGGTTGCTTCCGACTCTCCTACTGCTGTCCAA
>CAJXNF010000095.1 GCA_913056375.1 uncultured Pseudomonadota bacterium
TATTTTGAACATCTTCCTGAAACGCGCTGAAATCCTCAGTTTCTAGACGGAATTGGTTGTCACCTGGGTTTCGAAACAGGGCAATTCGGCCATCGCTTTTGCCAACAAAAAGGTCTTCGTCTCCATCACCATCAAAATCTGCAAAGCTTAGGATGCTACGTTCAAATCCACGCGTGTAGAGTAATTGCTCTTGTCCATTCAATTTGCCGTAGTATTGACGTTGCCATTGGTAGATAGGAGCGTTGTCTTCTGCAGCAGGAAGAGTGTTCGCCCCGCTTAGGCCCAAAATTCCCAGTAGGGCAGTGGTCCAGCATTGGCGGAAAGAAAAGCAACGTCGCATAAGATGAAACGGTGAGTGGGGGTTATTTGGTGGGGGCAGTGTTGCAAGACCTACGCCCGTTATTGGCGCTTTTTACAGGTCAATTTTTGATATGGATGCAGGTTGTTTGAGCTGTGTTGGCTACGGGCAAGTCAGGCGGCCAGGGAACGCTTTTCCATCGAAGAGAGCAATCTTAGCTTGTTGGGGTAGAGCGACCATCAGGTCCAACCTTCCATTACCATCAACGTCTTCAATGATTACGTCTCCGGGAGTGTCTCCCTGCAGATGGTGGGTTGCGGCAAATAATTCCGGACTTTTGTAGGCTGCAGTTCCACGAGCAGAACTGCCATTGCTGAGGACCAGCGCCATGTCTCCGGTGAGCGTCGTGACTGAAGTGAATGCGACAACAAAGCGGTTGCTGATTACGAAATCAAGAACTCCATCTTCATTGAAATCTGCTACACCAAAAGATGAGGGACCACGTCCAGCTGGCAGATCAAACTGGTTTTCAAAACTTCCAGATCCATCACCATACCAAATCCGAAGAACTTCTGCACTACGACTACTAACCGCCAGATCCTGTCTGCCATCACAGTCGAAATCGGCTACCTCCAACTGCTGAGGAGAGCTGGGCGTATCTAACTCTGAAGTTTTTTCGAAGGTTCCATCTCCCTTGCCTTTCCATAGCTGGAGTAGGTTTTCACCGACAGAGATAGATGCCAGATCAGTCACATTATCTCCGTTCCAGTCTCCCTGCATCAATTGCTGAGGAAAGTCAGCAGTGTCCAAAGTAGCAGCAGTCGTAAAATTATCATTACCGTTGTTGAGTAGTATTGAGATGGAATCCATACCACGATTGGCAGCGGCAATATCTTTTCGCCCATCATTGTTCCAATCACCGGCTTGCAGGGAAATTGGCGTAAGACCAACGATGAGGGTGTTGTTGTCATCCAGCCAATCTGGGCCTTTGAGCAGTTGTAGATAAACACTGTCAGATTGAGTCAGCACTATGTCGTTATGGCCGTCAAGGTCAAAATCTTCGATGACGAAAGACTGGTGCCAGCGTGGTTCGCTTGGGATCCAAGACGGCAGGTCATCAGCTTGTAGCCATTCACTGGATTGATGCTGAAGGGTAAAGGCTTGAATCCTCCCATCATCTGTGGTGCCAGACCCCTCGCTGCGTTGTGGGACAGGAACGAGTAGTTCAATATCGCCATCGTTATCCCAATCGCTCCGAATCAGCTGAGCGGAACCAACTGGGAGAGACTGCTCTCTGGGTGCAGAAAATTGATCATTCATCACCGTTGAAGGAGGGGCGTCTTCCTCAATAAGTTGATCACCAGAGCGACAGGCGAGTAGGCTCAGCAAACAGAGAAAGGGCAGCGCATGGAGGAGTTTCATTCTTGCAGCAAACCTTTGAAAAAGAGCCCGTAGTCTTCGGGCAGATAGTCTTGAATCATGCCGAAGTAGCGATCCCAGGGAGGTAGGGGTAACCGCTCACGGCTCTGGTAGTAGAGAGCGGTCTCGGAGTTATTCCAATTCTCTTCGAGGAAGTACTTGAGTGGGGAGGTCTCTCCAAGACCTTCGAACACGATCACAGGTGAATTATTTCCTCGACCGTAGTTCTCGTAGTGTTCCAGCAGGCGGTTGCCCAAGCCCTGTTGCAGGTAGTCTTCCAGCACTCGAGTGGCCTGAAAATCAATCTTGATCCAATCCGCCAAGTCAATCAGCCCGTTGTGAACATCCTGGTTCATCTTGTTTGAATCATCCAATGCCAGCCGAATGCCCAGATCCTGAGAGAGGTTGCGAATTGTTGGCAGATAGTCCGGGGTGATCAACTCGTTGACCTCAAAATAGAACATGCTCTGATATTCGGGAAAGAGCTGGAGCAGGTTCTTCAGTGCCCGTGGATAGTTAAGATAATCTGCATCCACATTTTGGGTGAACATCAGCGCTGGCATGGGCTGATTGTCGATTTTCATCTGTCGACGTAAGAGCCGGATGGTCAGAAACGTGGCAATCAGCGAAGAGAAGCGCAATAGCACTGAGGGAATCTCTAGTTCCTTGCACTGTTTGACGATCTTGCCAAAGCTCTGCCCAGAGCGATCCATGGCTAGCAACTCGAATCCCTTGGTTGGGGACTGGGGAGATTTCGGGGCCAGAGCGTCGATCGACTCGGCTTTGATTGCCAACCATTTCAGATATTGTCGTGCCCGTTCGCTCAGCGAACTCCACTCCTCTTCCAGCAGTGTTCCCAACAGTTCTGAAACTACGTCTGGGAAGCATGGAAAAGGTAGTGAGGGTGGCAAGGGAGTGACCACACTACAGGCAAGATGCTCGGGCTCAACTACCTGCCAAGCGGTTTCAGACCAGAATCCATCTGAGATTTGGTTCATGAAGGAAATAGCTGGGGGTTAGGAATTGCCGAGGGCCAAGTTGGCGAACTTGGTATATTGTCCGATAAAGGCCAACCGGCGCACACCACACTCACCATTCCGGTGCTTGGCAACAATGATCTCTGCAATGCCTTTGGACTCAGAATTTGGATTATACACCTCATCCCGATAAATGAACATGATCAGATCAGCGTCTTGCTCAAGCGCACCAGATTCTCGCAAATCCGCCATGATTGGATGCTTGTCGGCTCGACGTTCCAGATCACGGTTTAATTGAGATAGAGCAACAACAGGTACAGAAAACTCCTTAGCAATAGCCTTGAGTTGCCTTGAAATATCAGCAATCTCCTGTTCACGAGATTGCAGACGTCGCCCCCCAGTCATCAGCTGTAGGTAGTCGATAACAATCATGCCGAGGGGTGTATCCCCATATTCTTGGGTGACTTGCCTGGCAACCTTGCGCACATAACCAGGAGTGATTCCAGAAGCATCATCGATCAGCAGGGGTGCCTCGAGCATTTGCCCAGTCGCATCTACCAGCTTTTCCCAATCGTCTGGTTCTAAATTTCCAAGCCAAAGCCGTTGGCTATCGACTCGCGCTTCGCTACAGATCAGACGCATTGCGATGTGTTCCTTGGGCATTTCCAGGCTGAAGATCAGGATGGGCTGCTTGGACTGCAGTGCAGCATACATCCCCATGTTCATTGCAAATGAAGTTTTTCCCATCGAAGGTCGGGCTGCCAGGATAATCAAATCGCCACGCTGTAGACCACGGGTCAGTTCATCGAGCTCTGTGAAACCAGTCGGGATACCAGTAATGACCTGTGGATTTTCGGAAAGAGCCTCCAGGTACTCGAAGTTACTGAGTAGCACCTCACGCAGTGGCGTGTAGCTGCGGGTGCGGACTCTGTTCTCGATTTCACGGAATTTTTCAGAGGCTTCTCCTAGAAATTCACTGATGCTGCGTTGGCCTTCCTGTCCCTCGCGAGCCAATTCATAGGCAGTGGAGATAATTGCTCGAAGCTGGCTTTTCTCCTGAACGAGCTGGGCATAATACTCAGCGTTATCTGCCACTGGTGTGGTCTGAGTCAGCAAGAGCAGGTAGTCCACTCCTCCAGATTCATCAAGAAAGTTGTGATCTCGGAGCCACCCAGAAACGGATACTTCATCAATCGGAGCTTCTTCTCCCGCTAACTCCTGCATGGCCGTAAAAATCTTTTGATTGGCTGGGGAGAAGAAATCTGTGGGCTGCAAGTAGTCCTGAATTTGAGCCAGCAACTCATTGCGGTAGATGATGGCTCCAAGGACAGCTTGTTCAGCAAGCTTGTCGTGGGGCAGCAGTTCTTCAGGTTTCGGTTTCGTGGGCGCACCGGGCATAGGCAACGCTGTGATAGAAGGTCACTGAGGAACGCAGACGGTGGAGGGGACAGGAGGCCAGAACCTCCTGTGATAACTGAGAGTCAGGAGGCTTCTTCCGCTTCGGCGGATTCTTCTTCCGCAGTCACTTCAGTTTCCTCAATTGCTTCTTCTCCAGCCTCGGTGGTTGCAGCCACTTCGGCTTCTGGAGGTGCGGCGTTTGGATCGAACTCTGCCAACACACGGATGCTCATTTCAATCGAGACCTCGGTGTGAACCCGAACGGTGAAGGTGTGAGTTCCGACGTTGCGGATCGGTGCTGGTAGCAGGATTGCTCGACGCTCCACAGTGTAGCCAGCGGCTTCGAGGACTTCTTGAATGTCTCGGTTGTTTACGGAACCAAACAGGCGACCACCTGGGCCAGCCTTACGGGTGACTTCAAGATCCAGCACTTTCATCAGGGCAGCCTTTTGCTGAGCTTGGGCAATCTCCCCTTTGCGCATCTTTTCCAGATACTGCATGTGATGCCGGAATTCCTTCGACTGCTGACCGGTAACTGGCAACGCCAAGCCCCGAGGCAACAGGTAGTTTCGTGCATAACCGGGCTTGACGTCAACGACGTCGCCGAGTGTGCCAAGATTGGGCACTTCTTGTTTCAGAATCAGTTTCACTGGATTACCTCAACGACAGGGTGCGTTAGTTCTGGGGGACGTAGCCCGCGGTGTAAGATAACAGAGCCAGATTACGAGCTCGCTTGATCGCGATCGCCAGCTTGCGTTGATATGGCGCTGATACGCCAGAAATACGGCTCGGAACAATCTTTCCTCCCTCGGTCACGTAGGACTTCAACAATTCCAGATCCTTGTAATCAATCTCTTCGATGCCAGCTTCCTTGAAAGGACAAACCTTACGTTTGCGGCGTAGAAGGATGCTGTTGGGGACACTGCGCATCGGGCGCTTTTTCTTTTTCTTGGCCATCTCTCGTTCCTGATTGGGGTCTTAGTCTTCGTTGGTTTCAGTGGATTCGTCTTCAGTCTCTACCGCATCGGAGTCATCGTCTTCATCGACGCCCTCTTCTTCGCTGGCTTCCTCCGCAGGCTTCAATTCAACAAGACTTTCGAATTTGGCCGCGGCGCTTTCCCAGTCTTCAACTTTGATGATCTGGGCTCGGATCACTTGCTCTGAATAACCAAACTGGCGCTCCAACTCTTCCAGCATTGCCCCATCACCACTGAGGTACCAGAGATGATAGATGCCATAGTCTTTTTTCTTGATCGGGTAGGCCAACTTACGCCGTCCCCAAAGATATTCACGGCAAATCTGCCCCTCAAAGCGCGCTACAAAACCGCGTACACGGTCGAGTAATTCCGCTTGTTCTTCGCTATTTAAATCGGCGGAAGTGATGAACACCGCCTCGTAGTCTCGCATCATGGATAATTTTCCTTTTGAGCGTTAGGCCCGCTGATGCAGGCAAGGAAAGTGGACCTCAGACATTGAAGCGAAAATGCATAATGTCACCGTCCTGAACAACGTAATCGCGTCCTTCCAGACGCCAGCGTCCGGCTTCACGGACCGCTGTTTCCGAACCAAGGGAATCCAAGTCATCGAAGTGGTAGACTTCGGCACGGATGAAACCCTTCTCGAAATCGCTATGAATCTTACCAGCTGCCTGAGGAGCAGAAGATCCACGTTGGACCTCCCAGGCTCGAACTTCCTTTTTGCCCGCAGTGAAGTAGGTGATCTGATTCAGCAATTGGTAACCAGATCGGGCGAGTTGTACGGTCCCGGAGTGACGAATGCCCATCTCTTCCATAAATGCCCGAGCTTCGTCTTCTTCCATTTCTGCCAATTCTGATTCCACCTGGGCGCAGATTGGAATGACTTCGACCTGTTCTCGTGCAGCCAATTCGCGTAGCGCAACTTCAAATTCTGAGGCTTCGCTCAGTCCCTCCTCGGAGACATTGGCGATGTAGAGCGAGGGCTTACTGGTAATCAAGCTTAGCTCTGCAAAGATCACTAACTCTTCCGCAGACCAATCTCCGGAACGTGCTAGTTTGCCATCTCCCAGATGGGCTAGCATCTTTTCAAAAACCGGAATTGCTGCTGCAGCCTCTCGATTGCCCTTGGCCTGTTTACGCAGTCGTTCCAATTTTCGCTCAACCTGCTCAAGGTCAGACAGAATCAATTCAGTCTGGATGACCTCGATGTCTCTTATCGGATCTGGTGATCCATCAACATGGACCACATTCTCATCAGCAAAGCAACGAACAACGTGCGCAATCGCGTCAACCTGACGGATATGACTAAGAAACTGATTGCCTAATCCCTCTCCTTGACTTGCCCCCTTAACCAGTCCCGCAATATCCACTACCCGTAACATAGCTGGGATCGTCTGGTTGGGTTCGACCAACTCAGTCAAGCGCTGCAAGCGTGGATCTCGAACCGGCACCATCCCTACGTTGGGTTCGATCGTGCAGAAAGGATAGTTGGCGGCTTCTGCTTCAACGCGTGTAAGTGCTCGAAAGAGCGTCGACTTGCCAACGTTGGGCAACCCAACGATTCCAACTTCCAGAGCCATGTGGAGCCAACTTCAGAGAGGTGCGTTAAGTGAGGTCTGAGGAAAGTTTGCACCGCTGATGAACTTTTCCAGCAGAGGAAAAACCTGACGAATCAGTGTCTGACATTGTTGTCTGGCTTCTTGGCTCCAGCGTCGCAATACATAATCAACAGTTGGTACATCCGCAGGTGGTCGACCAATGCCGAGTCGGACACGCCGAAAGCTGTCAGAATTCAAGTGCTCCATCACGGAGCGCAAGCCATTGTGTCCCCCATGCCCTCCACCAGAGCGCAACCGCGCCTTGCCAGGAACCAGATCAAGATCATCTGTACAAATGACAATGTCAGGAGGGTCTATCTTGTAGAAGCGTGCGCAGGCTGCAACTGCCTGACCGCTATGATTCATGAAAGTGAGGGGCTTCATCAGAATCACTGATTGATCTCCACTTCCGTGGCGACCCGTCATCGCTTGAAACTTCTCGGAACCGACCTCACAGCGCCAGGCTTCTGACAAGGCGTCGATCAACCAGAAACCAGCATTGTGCGGTGTCTGTTCATACTGCGGTCCTGGATTCCCCAGTCCCGCGATCAATTTCACGGCTTGTCGGCCGCAGCGGCAGCTTGGGCGATACGAACTGCACGACCCACAATGGAGGCAATGCTATAGTTGTCCTTTGCCCTCAGTTCCACTTGCTCAGGCAAGCGGACGTCCTTGATTCTCAGGTTGCCACCAAAATCGAGAGTGGAAACATCCACCTCAACATAATCAGGGATTGCATCTGGCTTACAACTGACAGGAACATCTCGTGCGACTAGCTGAAGAACACCACCTTTGCGGACTCCTGGACTCTCGCCCACGGTTTTCAAGGGAACACGCAGGTTGATTGAACGGTCCGGATCCAGTTCACGGAAGTCGAGATGGATCAGCAGGGGCTTGTGAACATGTTTTTGCACGTCCTGCAGCAGTACCTGACGGACTTCTCCTTTTTTGGCGTCAGGTTCCCTGATTTCGAGTGTCAAGAGCTTGTGGGCGATGGTTAGTCGGCTCAATAGTTGGCGAGTTTTGACCTCATCCATTTCGAGGTTCAGGTTGTTCTCACCGCCATAAACAACTGCGGGGATGCGATTTGCACGGCGCAACTGCTGGATGGCTTTCTTGCCCATGTCGGTGCGCTTGTAGGCGACCAAAATTTCTTCAGACATGTAGGTTTGCCCGAATGGGGTTGCAAAAAGAAAAACAGTCTTTATAGCATCGTACAGAAATAAATTCAATTGATTTTACAGGAATTCAGAATGATTCGACTGATCTGGTGTGCTTTGATCGGGCTACTGATCGGGTCGCAGAGTCTCTCAGCACGGGAGCGTCCACGCTGGGAACTAGGGATCATCCACGCTGCAGGACAGCTACCGCATTATACGGGTTCCAATCACTACTACCAACAGAGCATCAATCTGCCCTATGGCATTCTCCGTTCAGAGCAAATTGATGTGTCGGGAGTCCCCAGACTTTTCACAGATTTTACCCCAGATCTGCGCTTGGAGATAGCTTTTGGAGCAGAGCTACCCGTGGAATCAGATGATCTGAATGAATTGCCTCCACCTGGAGCAGATGGTTCTTCTGACAAAGTCATTCGTACGAAGAATTACACGCGTCGTGGTATGGAAGATATCCAAGCGCTGATCGGTATCGGGCTGACACTCGATTGGTACTTGGGAGAGCATGTGACAGTTGATTTTCCATTGCTCAGCAAAAGCACCCTGGGAGGTGGCTTCCGTTATGCTGGGAACTCTTTTGCTCCAGGGATTTCAGTGGACGCTTTTGATCGGGACTCTAACTATGCCCTAGCCCTCGGAGTATCATGGGAATATGGAGATGAAAACTTTAACCGTACCTACTATGGAGTGCAGGCAGAAGATGTCCTGCCCGACCGTAGACTGTACACACCTTCTGCCGGCTTGATTTCCCGAAATGAAAGTCTTCGTTTTGCAGCTCAAGTCACTCGCCGTTTGTATTTCTTTGCCTTGCAGTATCGGAACATCTCTGTATTGTGAATGAAGTGGTT
>CAJXNF010000096.1 GCA_913056375.1 uncultured Pseudomonadota bacterium
CGTGCAGAACAAACAGGGCCAAATCGTGGGAAGCATCACGGTAGAGTCTGTCATTCAAGCGATGATTCGACCAGATCACGACAACCGCAACTGATCACCCGGGTAAGCTGTCTCGCTGATTCTCTCTTCAATCAACTGCTTCCGCTGGAGAATTTCCTGCTTCAGCGGTTGCTGTTCCTCGCACTCTCTCAGCACCCAATCACAAGTCCGGAAGACCAACCCCCACTTGGGCTTCTTGGGCAGCCGCTTCAGGTCTAGGTAGCGTTCCAGCATGTAAGCCCTCGGGGTGCTGCCATTCATCGTGATGTGCCAGTATTCACTTCTCCTCGCCAACTCTGCGGTCGATTCCCCTGTTGCCAAGCGGAAATACTTCACCGCCAGATCAAGCAACTCAACTAAGTTAGCCCGAGCTGATTCCATGGAAGTGATCACGGGGACTGCTTGCTCGCGTGGCATTTCAGCAGGCGTCACCGTTGTCTCTGGTTGCTCTGATTCAGGGCAGGCAGTAACCGTATAGACCCATTCCTGTTGCTCACCAAACTCCATCGCACGGACAGTGAGTTGACAGGGCCACTCGGAGCCGTCTTTTTGCAGAATGATCTGTCGACTGACAGACGGTTTTTCGTTTTTCCAGCCAGCCTGCTGAAAGAAACTAGAGATGGGGCGTTGGAGAGTTTCACTCTGGGGAAATCCGGTACGCTCTCGAAAGCTCTTGTTGGCGTAGAGAATTTGATCCGCACTGCTGGTGACCACCAAGGGAGTGTCCACTGTATCAAAGAGGGTGGCCATTCGGTGATGCTCCTGGCGAAGCTCAATTCGTTGTTTTTCAGATTCTTCGAGTGATTTCTGCAACCGGATTTGCTGGATCAGGCCTAGTTGACTCTGTACTCGGGAGCGCAGCTCCATCGCTACTAGCGGCTTGATCAGGTAGTCATTGGCTCCAAGAGTCAGCGACTTGTGCGTGGTGCGCTCCTGTTCATTGGCAGTGACAACCAGGATGGGGAGTTCTTGTGGGCTATATTCGCTGCGGACTTGGCGAATCACGGAATATCCGTCCAGATCGGGCATCATCAGGTCCAGGATTAGTAAGTCTGGATCATCTTCTGTTAAGCGCTCCAGCATACTGTTTCCATCTGCGTAGCTGGTGATTTCCAAGTCTAGGAATTCCAAAAAATTATGGATGATCTCCACATTCAGTGGTTCATCGTCCACCACCACGATCCTGGCGCGGCCCTCGAATGAAACCTCCTTCTCAGACTCAGCGACTTCTTGGAAGTCATCATCTTCCAATCTCTCCTGAGAGGCTTGGGGAGAGGCTTCCTGGCTTGGAAGACCTTCAGCCAAAGGTAGCGTGAATTGAACGCGAGTTCCTGTTCCCAATTGACTGGAGATCTGCATCTCTCCTTGGTGGAGTTCAACGATATGCCGAGACAGGCTCAACCCGAGTCCCATTCCAGAAATTGTCGCGACATTGCTACCTCGGCCATAGTCTTTGAAGATGTTGTTCAATTCGTCTTCAGGAACCCCCACTCCGGTATCTTGCACCTCGACTTGCAGGCTTGATCCAAGGAGCCGGGCTTCCAACAGAATTTCCCCGCTTTGAGTGTACTTGACGGCATTATTGATCAGGTTGAAAAGCACCTGCTGAATCCGGTTTTCATCCACATCCACTTTTGGCAGATTTTCCGGAATCTTTGTCTTCAGGCTCAGTGTTTTGCGTTCAATACTGGGGGCAACCAAGGGCAGCATGGTCTGAAAGATCTGCGCGAAGTTTGCAGAATGGCGCTCCAGCTTCAGCTTACCATCGCGCATGTTGGTAAAATCAGTGATGTCCCCGATCAGCTGATTCATTCTTCTGCCGCTGTTAACAGCAATCTCCAGCTTGCGTACGAACGCTCCAGCCAAGCCATCTTTTCGCTCCAGGATGCTTTCACAAAGCCCAATCATACCTGCTAGAGGAGTACGAAGTTCGTGAGAGGTTCTGGCTAGGAAGAGGTCCTTGTTGCGATTCTGAATCTCTAATTGATTGGTCAATCTGCGTAGTCTCAGCTCTCGATCCTTGTAGAGGATGATGGAGAGAATCAAGGGAATGACAGCACGATAGTCTGCGTTCCAGAGGCCAAAAATTGGAGGAAGTGTTCCTTCCACAGTCAGGTTTGTCAGGAGGGGAAGGGAGTAGATCACTATGAAGACGATCGCAAATTCATGGAGATGTGGTCTTTTCTTCCAGGAAATGACCAGCACCATCACGCAGTAGAAATAAACAAGAATGAATCCGAGCACATTGAGTTGAAAGGGGTTACTGAAGAGATTGAGTAGTGTTTTTTGTTCAAATGCGATAAATCCGCTCGTGAGGAAGAGGACAACTAAGGCTGTAAGAGAGTGCTCGAGATAATTCTGAAACTTGATGTGGTGGAAGCCAGTTTCTCCGACAATGATGCGGAGATAGGCAATGGAATTAATAGCAAGTTGGGCCGCAAACAATTTGAGATAAACTTCCGATGTGAATGAGAAACCCAGCAAGAGATAGAGCTTTTTCTCCAGTAGCACCCCGAATAGTCCATTGACAATGATAACCAACAACCAAAGCTGGTTCTGGCTCCAACCAACCAGAGCTGTCAAGAGGAAGCTCAGCAGGAACAGTCCGATTACCATCCCAGTCACCAACACCCGCAACAACTGCTGGTCTTCATAAGCCTGGAGGCTCAGCAACTCGAATCCACGAATGATCCCACCCCATTGCTGTTTGAGCAGAATCAACACACTCCTTCCAGAGGATTCTAACTGGAAAGAATAATTCTGAGAAAAGGGTATTTTAGATGGAGTGAGCGCTCTAAGTTCACCGTCTTCCTTGATTAGAAATGCTTGGAACTCAATCAAGTTCAGCGTTTGGAATTCAAGTACTTGCAGAATTTCGGTAGTGGGTAAGTCGAGATGGAACCAAACGTTGCCGTGTTTCTGAGCCATCTTGTTGAAATCTTTTCTTGTCCAATCATCGAATGAGTCGAGTTGTTGGAGGATTTCTTGAGGCTGAGAGAGTTGCTCTCGCTCCAGATAGTATTTGGCTGAGAGGGTTGTTGAGTCTTGTTCTCCTAAGTTCTGGCAGGACCCCAGAAAGAGTCCGCTCAGCACCAGGCACAATGAAAAGTGCAGAGTTCTAAAAAGCCCAAGTGACATGGTTTCTTTTGAATAATGTCTGACGATTTTGTGAAACAGCCTCCTAGTTTCTAGCAGATGAGTTGTTGGTGCAACAACGTTCTCCGAAATTCTCCGACATTCTCCTTGAGAAAAGTCAGAGTGTTACTAGATTCTGCAGTCAGTCAAAATTTTTGGATCCCAAGGAGTGATGGTGGCCTTTGAATCTAAAATTACTGAAACGATTGTTTGACAATGTTTGGAGTTGCCGTGTCTCAGACAGAAGAGCGTAGATTGGAATTGGAGGATGAAGCAGAGTGGTCTGATCGGGACCCTTTTCGGTGTTTGATGGTAGGTGGCAGTGTACTGGTCGCTGCCTTTCTCCTGTGGCTCCTGCTCTGGGGTTAGCAGCACCAGAACTTTTTCAACGATGGATAGAAAGATGAAACCAACAACAAAGCTTCTTGTCGTGGATGACAATGAATGGATTCTCGAAACAATGTACGAGTTGCTGATTCCAACTGAGAAGGCTGCTGCACCTCAGTTTGAGGAGATGGCCAGCAGTCTGTTCGACAACCCAGCAGTGACTGAGCTTGCGGCCCAGCAGGAGGATAAGCGGGAAATCACCGGTACAACAACCGGCGAGGAGGCTCTGGAGCAAGCCGAGCGGGCGTTAGAATTGGGGGAGCCGTATTTGGTTGCTTTTGTTGATTTGAACCTTGAGCGAAACCTGAATGGGGTCGATGTAGCCATTCGTTTACGAGAACTGGATCCCAAGATTCAGATTGTCATCATTACGGCATACTTTGATCGTAGGGATGAAGATCAGCTTCACCGTGAGCTGGGTACCGGAAACTTTCACTTCCTCCGCAAGCCCTTCAAGATGGCAGCAATGAAAAAATTAGTAGATGAACTCTGCCATCGTCCGTCTGCTGATGAACATCAGACGCTTCAGTCAATAGAGCTTTCCCACTTAGATGATGTCGCTGAACCGTTAAAACTCTCTGAAGAGCTCAATAGAGTCCTCAGTCAGTACGGTATTCGCTCCGTTCGTTTTGTCGTGTCCGATCAACGAATCGTGCAGCAAACACTCACCTATCCAGATCATCAACACAGCCTGGTGACAGATATCCCCTGGGTTGAGGATTGTTCTTTCGGGGATCTAGAGGACGCCCGCAAAGCCTGTCACCAAGTGATTCTGCAGAAGAGTCTGGAGCGCTTGAATAAAAGTCCTGGTACTCAATGGGCATCCTCTTGATGATTCAACGCTATGAAAGCTCTTCATGAGCAAGCTAGTTCTTGCTTCTCTCTGTTTTTCACTCTTTACAAGCTTGGCCCTCGCCAAGAAGCTTAATCTTTGCCACAGGGCCTGATGGCGGTCTGTTTCGAGTATTTGCATCGGGCATCTCTGCGTACCTAACCAGAATCAGGATGAACACACCTTTACCAGCATACGGGTGGAGTTGGGTACGACAGGCTTCGTCACTCCACTGCACAAGGGTGCTGCCTCTTTTTGGAAGAATCAGTAAAGATTTGAAGTATAAGACCCCTGTTTCAAATCATCTGTAACAGCAACAAATCTCTATGAAAGAATGGATATTCACGAAGTGCGCAGATGGACCAGTGAACTGAACGTCCTGGTTGTCGAAGATGATCAAGTTTTACGGGCATCTTTCCAGCAGCTGCTCAGCTATCTCTTTGCAGAAGTTGATGCAGCCGTTGACGGTCAGGATGCACTAGATCAGCTGGCTGAAAAAAACTACGATATTGTCCTTACCGACTTAAGAATGCCGAGGATGAGTGGTTTCCAATTGCTCCAGGAGATTCGCCAGCAATCTCCCCAACAACCTATTGTTGTCATCAGCGCCCATGAAGATGAAATTTTTCAACAAGAGCTGGAAGTTGAAGAGGTGAATTACCTGATCAAACCGGTCAGCCTCGAGGAATTGCTGAACGTGCTGATTCCCGTTTGTCAAAGTCTTCCTTTAGAGCATCAAGGTTACTGAAGTAGTGAACAAATGGATGCCAAGAGTAAAAAATAAGGCTAAAATTCATTTCATGAAGTCACGAAACTAGGTGCATTCCTCAAAATTTTGTATAGACTGTGCAGAGTTAAGAAGAAATAGTCTGTTCCTTTTAAAGCGCATTCCATGAAACAAGAAGATCTTCAACGACTGAAAGATACAGGAAATTGTCCCAGGGGAAATCTACGTGGTGTGGATCTGGGTGGAGCCAGTCTGCTGGAGGCTGTGCTGCGGGAAACCGATCTTTCGCAGGCAAACTTGCGCGGGGCTTTGCTTCGTCGAGCTATTCTGGTTCAAGCCAATCTACGAGAAGCCAACTTGCAGGAAGCCGACTTGAAGGGGGCTGACCTGGAAAGCGCAGATCTCTACCGAGCCGATCTGTTCAAGGCGATTCTGGAAGATGTTGATCTTCAGGACGCGAATCTGGATCAGCCAGATCTCCGCAAAGCGATTCTGGTCAAGGCCGACATGCGAGGAGCCAATCTGTTCAGGGCTAGAATGCAGGGCGCTGATCTCTCTGAAGCAGATCTGTATCGGGCCGATCTGGAGAAAAGCGATCTGAGTGATGCCAATCTGTACAAAGCCGATCTACGGGAATCAAACCTCCATGGTGTGAATCTTCAGGGGGCTAACCTTCAGGGGGCCGATCTGGAAGGGGCCAACCTCTTTGAAGCCGACCTGACAGAAGCGAATTTGGAAGGCCTTAGCCTGGAACGCACAAACCTGGAATCCGCTAAATTCCTTAAAACTATCATGCCTGATGGGCATTCGCACACTAGGCAATAGCATTCTTCAGATTTCCCTTTTCTCGCTCGGAGAAGCTGGCTGAAAGCCGGATGAAGGGCGACTCAAAACTCCCAAAATCCCTCACTTTTTCAGTTCTCACAATTCCCTCACCCACCGTCTACGACGGTCCCCCCTCTCCCAGTTGGACGAGGGTTTTCATTACATTGATTTTATTTATAAATTTAATTTTTTTGGCGAGAAGCAATCGGTTGATTTTTGGTCTTCTCCTTTGGGGAGAAGGTGGCCGCAGGCTGGATGAGGGTGACTTCAATAGCTCAATTTTAGTCCATACGCTTTCATTCCTCCAGTAATTCAACAGTAGCCTGCTACGAAAACCCAAACTCTTTTTCAGAGCTAACGAAAGCCTGAAATCCAGAGTGACAAGACTTTTCTGATTTTTGCTCCGAAATTCTCCCCCAGATGTTTTCTGGCCTAGCCGTCATGCACCAGAATGTTCCTACTTTCTGGTCTCTTCCTTGACTAAGTTCCTTTAAGAAACATCACCGAGTTGAAAGAAGCTTAAGGGCAATACTCAATCGGTGATCAAAATCTTCTTAACAGACAGAGAACTCAAGAGACGTATGACGAAGAACAAGTGGCTACTACTTTTGTTGATTGGGCTGGGATTGGTCCTGGCTGGCTGTGGACTCCGAGAAGGTACCATCGTTTACGACACTGGGTATCCTACAGTTGGTGGAGATTCAGACGGTGGAGGTGGCTCAGGTGGCGGTTCAGGAGGTAGCAGTGCCATTGCAGCATTACCTAGCTGTTCAACGGTTGCTCCCTCCGGCACTTGGCAGGCAGTGCAAGCGAGTTCAGTATCAAGCTTTGACGATGAGGCAATTCGAACAAAGGTGGATGGATCTGGAAATATCTATGTTGCTGGTCACACTTACGGAGACCTGGCAGGACAGGCCAATGCAGATGCGACCAACGCAACCCGAGATTTTTTTGTGGCCAAGTACAATGCTGATGGAGCCTTGAGTTGGCTCAATCAGTTTGGCTCATCGAACGACGAGCGGTTGTACGATATGACCATTGATAAAAACTGCGATCTTTATGTGACGGGTTGGATCAAAGTCGGGAACAACACGGATATCATCGTATATAAACTGGATGGTAGTAATTCTGGTGCTGTTTTGTGGAGTGATCAACGTGGGGGTAGTCACAATACACATATAGACCTAGGCCATGCAATCGAAACCGATAGCTCAGGGTATGTTTATGTGGTTGCGCAAGTCTATCCTACGATTGATAGCCTTCCCTCCTACGGCTATTACGACACCGCTATCATCAAATACGATTCGGGTGGAAATCGTCAGTGGACAAAGCGATATGGTTCTGAAAAAACTGAAACTGGTAGGCACTTGGTTATTGATGCGAATGATAATCTCTACATGTCTGGCCAGGCAGTTGCCGATGGCTCAACCGGAAATTTTCTTGTGCCAGCAGCAGCTGGAGCAAGTGGAAGCAGTTTTTTTCTAGCCCGTTTGAACACAGATGGAGATGTCATCTGGGTGCAAAGAGCTGGTTCTTCCTCACAAGATCTGAACTACGACTTAAAGCTCAACAGTGCAGGAAATTTGATTGGTGTTGGGCAGACATTTGGGTCATTTGATGGAAATACCAAGTATGGCTCCGGCTCGAACAGCGGCTATTATTTAATCAAGTACGACTCAGACGGAAATAAACTCTGGAGCACTCAGTATGGTTCAGCTGGAAAGCAGTGGGGGTACGGTTTGGCAATCGATAGCTCAGATAATATCTACTTAACTTCCAGCACAGATGAGTCAGTAGATAGCCAGTCCTATTCGGGTAGTGACGACATAATCTTAGCGAAATACTCAGATAATGGAACGAAGCAATGGTTGAAAATGTTGGGTACTTCTCAAGATGAAAAACCCTACAGCCTGGTGATGGACTCATCGGATAACATCCACATGATTGGGGCCACAGATGGCACGCTGGTGTCGGGTAGTCCCAATCCAGATGGTTCGGGCTCAACTTCCGATTATTTTCTGCTTAAGTTTGATTCCAACGGTGTTCCACAGTAAGCAACCGTTTGGCTGATTGCGATTGGAAAGCTGATTGAAGGTTAGACTTCGGGTTGGATAAGGCTCTTATTAATATTTCATAGTATCATAAATTAATGGTTTTAATTATCAATAATAAATATTATCTTTCCCACCTTTTCAAAAGGTTAATTTTGATAATAAAGTGGGATTTCTAATAAAAAATAAATATCAAAGCTAATTTCCTTGCGCTAGCCCATTCTAATGCCTAAGTAATAAGGCATATTTATTTCAAATTATAACTATTATTCCCAGTATTTCTGTAACATCAAGAAGATTGCAAGACAGAGGCGTTTCTGGATGGTGGCAATTATCCTATATCTTAATTATTCCAATATTCATAATTCTCATTTTAACAATGCTGCCTGCTAAAGAGGATGAAAATAAATGGGGCAGAAATCCATTATTAGAGACTTAAAATATATTTTCTTTACAGAATGTAAACTCTTTAAGAAAAGGTGGTTGATTCATGCTGTCTTTACTGGTGTCGTCTTAACACAGATTTTAGAAGAAGGAGGTCAATTGAAATGGGGATTTGTAGCATTATTGCTTATTCTGGATCGCAGCATTAACTTTATATTACTAAGGAGGGGTTTATGAAAAAGTTGATTGAAATCGCATTATGGGTT
>CAJXNF010000097.1 GCA_913056375.1 uncultured Pseudomonadota bacterium
CGCAATGTGTTCATTGCAATTGTCTGATTCCTCTACCTGGTCCACCTTCTGTTAAACACGAGACCAAAGCCAATACACCAGAGTTGCGACCCAGTCCAGAGGGAGAAGCTGCTTATCGACGCTCAACCACGCTGACCAAGAGTGAGACTCGCCCGGCGCCACCGCCTGTGGAACCTGTTCCGCCGCCCCCACCACCCTCGCCTGCTCAGGAGACGCTGCAGATTCCTGATGAACTAGCTGGAATTCCTGATTCAGAGCCTGCTAATCCAGCAGATCTTCAAGAATTGCGTGGTCTGCTGGGAGTGCCACTGCCACCAGGTCGTAAAACACAAGGGACAGAGTTTATTCCGCCTCCCAAGCCTAGCGTCTCGGAAGTTACCTCGCTGCTGGAGCAGGCTCCTCCGAAGAAAGAAGACACCGAAGCTCTTTTGCATGATTCACCTCCTACGGAAGAAACAGAAGAGGCTCAAAGCTTCTTTGAACGAGCAATTCATGAATCATTTCCTGAGAAATCAGAGCCAAACGAGCAGAGCAGCACACCCTTGTTTGAGGACGATGGGGCAGTTCCAGAAATTCCAGCACCAAAACCGCCTCTAAGAACAAAACCTACGACTCAGCCTGAAACAACAGCAGTATCAAAGCCACCGGTCAAGCCAGCAGTTGAACCTGTTCCAAAAGCGGAAGCGAGTCCTGAAACAAAGCCGGAAGTCAAATCTGCTCCAAAGCCGGAGGTACAACCAGAGTCGAAACCGAAAAGACCAGTACCACCGAAACCGGAGATACTGTCTAAGCCACCACTGAAGCAACTGCCAGCCCCTGGTCCAGCACCAGAGCAAGCGAAGGTAAAAGAGGAAGCTCCTACGGTCAGCCAGGTTTTTGAGAAATCCACAGCAGAAGCCGGCATCCCTTGGGGGCGACTAACTCTTGTAAGCACACTGGCAAGCTTGGGTCTTTTGTTGATCCTCTGGACAGGTGGCTACCTGCACATGGTTGATTCTCCCTTGCTCAGTCGTTTGGTTGGTGTGCAACTACACCAGTTTGAGTTTGTTGGTAATCTTCGGGTAGAAAAATTTCGCAACAATTTCAGTCGTCAAGCGATTCATGTGATGACAGGAACAGTGCGTTCGAATTTTTCAGATTCCTCCAACATCAGTTCGATCCGGCTCAAGGGTCTGGCCTTTGATGACGACCAGAAAATTCTGGAAAGCCAAGTGGTGTATGCAGGCGTAGTGCTGTCTCATCAGGAACTAAGCGAGTGGAGCGTGAGCCGTATTCGGGAGCAGTACAAGGAGCGCTACGGACGCAATGAGATCAACCGTAACCTGCGAGAAGGTGAAGAACTGCCATTCCAGGTTGTGTTCTTCGAGGCTGGAGAACTGTTCAGCAAGGCTTCCGCCCAGATCATCAGTTACCAGCGGGATGGGCGAGATGTCTTCGTCAGAACCGCTGAAAACTAAGCCTAGAAAAAGCTTGTATTCCAACTAGCTTTTTTCTACATTACAAAGTTTTCAAACTTTCAATCTCCAATCTTTAGGAGTGTCTGATGTACGCAATCATTCAGGCCGGAGGCCGTCAGCATCGTGTCACGCCTGGTGAGGTAGTACGGCTGGACCGCATGCAGAGTGAGCAGGGCGCAACCTTTGAGACAGATCAAGTGTTGCTGCTTCAAACAGATGATGGTGAGGTTCGTGTGGGAACGCCTGTGGTTTCTGGTGCCAAGGTGCAGGGCGAGGTGGTTGAACACATGAAAGATCGCAAGGTCATCGTGTTCAAGCGCAAGCGCCGCAAAGGCTATCGTCGCAAGCAGGGCCATCGACAGCAATACACACTGGTGCGCATCTCTGAGATCAGCGCCTGATCTTCATCTCTGAACTTTCCTCTAGGAAGTATCATGGCACACAAAAAGGCTGGCGGCAGTAGCCGCAACGGACGTGATTCAATTGGCAAACGCCGTGGCGTTAAGCGCTTTGGTGGACAGATCGTTAAGGCAGGGAATATCCTAGTACGCCAAGTAGGAACTACCTTCCATGCAGGTCAAAACGTAGGTGTTGGCAAGGATTATACACTCTTTGCTCTCAGTGATGGTGTGGTCAGCTTCACTCGCAAGCGCAATGACCGTTGTTTCATCAATGTTCTCCCTGCGGCAGCAGAAGCTTCCCTGGCTGCTACGGAAGCATGAGCCGTCTGCGTGCCCTGACAGGCATTAAGCCTTCGGGCACTCCCCATCTGGGCAACTACCTTGGTGCCCTCAGACCTGCGCTGCAATTGCAGCAAACGCACGACACCTTCTACTTCATTGCTGACTACCACGCTCTGACTACAGTTCGGGAACCCACCCAGCTGAAGGAACATACCTATGACCTGGTGGCGGTGTTCGCTGCCTTGGGTATGGACTTCGATCAGCACACCTTTTTCCGCCAGTCCGATATTCCAGAAGTCACCGAGTTTAGTTGGATTCTCTCCTGCATCACGGCCAAGGGTTTGCTGGAACGAGCCCACGCCTTCAAAGATGCGCAGTCCAAGCAGCAGGAAGTCAATCTTGGTCTCTTCTGTTATCCAGTCCTCCAGGCTGCAGACATTCTACTCTACGATTCGAACTTTGTGCCTGTTGGCAAGGACCAGAAGCAGCATTTGGAAATGACTCGTGATATCGCCCTGCGCTTCAATCATCTCTACGGAGAGGATGTGCTGGTGGTGCCTGAGCCACTGATTGGGGAAGAGGTGGCAACAATTCCGGGACTGGATGGTCAGAAGATGAGCAAGTCCTACAACAATGTGATTCCTTTGTTTGCTCCTGCCAAGCAGGTTCGTAAATCAATCATGCGGATTCAGACCGACTCTCTTGGAGTGGAAGATTCTAAAGATCCTGACCAGTGCAACATCTTCCAACTCTATCGACACTTCACCACGGCAGAAGAACAAGTCACTTTGGCAGAGCGCTACCGAGCGGGTGGAATGGGCTACGGTGAAGCGAAACAGCAATTGTTTGAGGTAGTAGAGCGAGAATTGGGAGAAGCTCGGGAAGCTTACTTTCAGTTACGCGAGCAGCCTGAGACTCTGGAAGGAATTTTGGAAAAAGGTCGTGATAAAGCTCGACGAGTGGCTTTGGAAGTTCGCAAACGAGTGCGCAATAGTGTTGGTCTCTAAGTAAACCCTCCCTGATGAAACCTCAGATTCCTGACGTTCTGGCTCAGCGTTACGCAAGCACTGCAATGTGTGAACTGTGGTCAGCAACAGGAAAGATTCGTCTGGAACGTGAGTTCTGGATTGCTGTGATGAAAGCACAGCAGGCTGTTGGTGTCGAAATTTCAGACGCTGCGATTGGGGCCTATGAACAAGTCAAAGATCAGATTGACCTGGAGCGCATCGCAGAACGTGAACGTGTGTTACGACATGATGTCAAGGCCCGTATCGAAGAATTCTGTGAACTCGCTGGAGAGCAGCAGATTCACAAGGGTCTGACCAGTCGAGATCTGACAGATAACGTTGAGCAGCTACAGATTCTCCGCTCACTAGCCCTCCTTGAAGACAAGTACATCGCAGTCCTCTATCAGTTGGCCGGCTGGGCTGAGCGTACCCGAGATTGGCTGCTGGTGGCTCGCACACACAATGTTCCCGCCCAACCAACCACTCTTGGGAAGCGTCTCGCCATGTTCGGGGAAGAGATGCTACAGGCTCTTCAGCGCTTACAAAGCTTGCGCGCTGGTTATCCTTTGCGCGGTTTGCAAGGCGCAGTCGGAACCCAGCTAGATCAGCATATCCTCTTACAGGATCCAAAAAAGGTTCGTGAACTAGAAGCAGCGGTTTGCCAGCACTTGGGTGGACCAGCACAGCTTCAGGCGGTAGGTCAGGTCTATCCGCGCAGTCTCGATACAGAAGTGGTGCATTGTTTGTTCGGGTTGAGTTCTGGCATCAGTAGCTTGGCCAAGACACTCCGGCTGATGGCAGGGCAGGGATTGTTCACAGAGGGCTTCCAGTCTGGTCAGGTTGGTTCTTCGGCAATGCCCCACAAGGTCAACGCCCGCAATGCCGAGCGTATTACTGGCTTGCACCAGGTGCTCAATGGGTACGTGAACATGTTGATGGGACTCAGTGGGGACCAGTGGAATGAGGGCGACGTTGCTTGCTCGGTTGTTCGGCGTGTGGCGCTACCCGGAGCCTTCTGGGCTTTTGATGGTCAGTTGGAAACCATGCTAACCATTTTGCAGGAGATGGGATTTTATGAGGATCTGATTCGCCGTGAGGTAGATCAGCAACTCCCTTTCCTGGCGACCACAACAATTTTGATGGCAGCCGTACGCAAAGGAGGAGGTCGAGAGCAGTTGCATGACTGTATCAAGCAGCACGCTCTGCAAGTGGCAGAAGAACTCCGCAGCGGAATGCGCTTGGAAAACAACCTGCTGCAGCGCTTGGCAGAAGATCCAGCACTGCCTTTGGACCTGCGAGAGCTCCAGTTGTTGCTTACGGACTCTGAACGTTTGGTCGGTTCGGCTCCAGAGCAGGTGAACGCCTTCCTGAAAAGAGTGGCTCGCTTGGTCTTCGAGCACCCAAGCTCACGAGTAATCAAGCCTGAACCACTTCTCTAAGGTGGATCGCTTAGACAGGTCCCCCTGCCTTGTTGACGATCTGCTCTTCTTCTGACAAATTCCTCTCTTTTTTTGCCGGCACGCGGCAAACGTTGGGGCTCATTCAGGTGGGCACCCCAAACTTCGGCAGAATCCAACGTTGCAGTACAACCCAGAAGATGACAAAACCAAGCAACCCAAGAAAGTCCATATTTTCCTCGAAATGAATTTTAATAAAACATTAAAATATACAAATAAACTTAATCTTGCCAGTCTAAATCCAATCTCATGACTGATCCAACAAAGATTCTGATTCGCATGCCGAACTGGTTGGGCGACCTGATGATGGCGACAGCTTTTTGTCGGGCGGTGTTAGAACGTTTTCCCGAAGCAACGGTGGACCTGATTGTCCGCAAAGGCTTTGAAGGGTTACCGCTGCCTCATCGGGGAACTCTCTTACCTTTTGACCGAGAACTAACCAAGGCAGGAGATTTTGGTGCTGAGCTTGCCAACCGAGGTTACCAACGGATCTATGTGTTACCACCCAGCTTTTCTTCTGCATGGATGGCTTGGCGCAGCCGCATTCCAGAACGAATTGGTTACTCTGGTGATGGCAGGCGCTGGCTTTTGCGTCCAGCCATACGACCTGCTTGGCAACCACGCACACGGCATCTTGTTGAAGAGTACCTTCATCTTCTCAGTCCACAGGATTCCAAGACACCGTTGGTTTTTCCGCAGCTTGAGTTGAGCGAAGAGTGGGTCAGTGAACAGTTGCGAGGTCTACCTGCGCTGCCCAAAAGTTTTATTGCGTTGGCGCCTGGAGCAATCTATGGACCAGCCAAGCAGTGGCCAGAAGTGTATTACCATGAGGTGGCTGCCCAGTTATCTCAGAGGTGGAATGAATCCATCCTGATTCTGGGTACTCCAGCGGATCACACCAGTGGTGAGAAGATCGCCCAAGGGCTGTCTGGTGTTGAGAACTGGTGTGGTCGTTCTAACTTGCCGCAGCTTGTGGCATTGCTCTCCAGAGCAAAATTATTGCTGAGCAATGATTCTGGTAGCATGCACATCATGGCAGCGTTGCAGCGTCCTCAACTAGCGGTTTTTGGTTCTACCTCCCCAACGTGGACGCGTCCTCTCAATCCACATGCTCGTTTACTGTATCGAGCTGAGCCCTGCTCTCCCTGCTTCGATCGTACCTGCCAATTTAGCCACACAAACTGCTTGATCAGCATTCAACCGGCAGATGTAGTCCAAGAGTTGGCAGACATGCTGGAGTGATGGCAGAAAGATTTAAATCTAGCAATGTCGTTAGCTATTCAAGTATAATGTTTGCTTCTTTTTGTAGAATTTTTGAAACAAAACAATGAGGTTGGCATGAATTGGAAGCGTTGAATCAAGTAAAGATAGAGAACGTGCGTTATTCAGATGTGAATGCAAAGTCGAGCTCGCAGTTGTCTCAACAGGCAGACGAGTCACTGGAAGTAACACGTCAACTCCGTTTGTGGGAAGGAGATTCAACCGAATTCAGCCTCTCAGGATCATCTGCAACAGAAGAAGAAAGATGATTTTTTTCAAACAAGAAAATAGTAGTGTAGGATTCTCTGTCAGCAGATCCTTATCTTGGAGGAGACACAAATGTACGGTTTAGTGAACAAGGCGGTGGAAAGCTTGGTCTTGAGTAAATTTGGCCAAGACACATGGGACATCATCCGTGAGAAGGCGAATATCAGCGGCCCCCTCATTTCGATGAAATCCTATGATGATCAAGTGACTTATGATTTGGTCGGGGCTTGTGTTGAGGTCTTGGAACTGCCGGTTGAAGATGTACTCCACACGTTTGGTGAGTATTGGGTGCTAGATGTAGCGGTTGTCAACTATTCAAACCTAATGGATGCCCACGGTATGGGCTTTGTGGAGTTTGTGAAGAATCTAGATCAAATGCATTCCCGAATTCAAATGACCTTCGACAACCTGAATCCGCCATCCTTTCAGTGCCAGGAACTCGACACTGAAACCATCAAGATCTCCTATTTCTCAGAGCGACCAGGCCTCACTCATTTTGTAGTAGGGCTGCTTTCGGGACTGGGCAAGCACTTCCAGGAAGACGTCAATATCGAAATCCTTGCCACCAAGGCAGACGGTGCGGTGAGCGATGACTTCAAAGTAACCCATCGTCCAATCAGCAACTCTTAATGCCTTCCACTTCCAGCGATCGTCAGATTGGCTTTGAACAATTAGAAATCATCTGTCCATTTCATTTCTTGATTGGAGAAGATTTTCGCATTGTGCAGTTGTCGCGTCTTCTCAAGCGACTCTGGCCCGAGTTGTCCGAAGATAGCCTGCTTCAGGATGCTGTCATCATTGTCCGACCTTCAGGTGTCCAATCTGTAGAGCAGTTGGTTCAACTGACGGGGATGGTCATTCATCTCAGTGTCCGCTCTCATCCTTCGCTGATCCTCCGCGGTCAAATCATCCAGCTCGATTCACGGTGGCTGTTTGTCGGGACTCCCAAGATTTCTTCTGTGAAAGAGATGACTGCTCTGGGGTTGGAACTCAGTGATTTGCCGTTGCACGATAGCGGGGGTGATTTTCTGATGGCGATGGAAACCAGTCAGTCGCTTCTCAAAGAGTCGGTGCAATTCGCAGAAGAACTTCAGGTTGCTCTTGAAAAGGAGAAAGAAACTCAGGTGGAGCTGCGCAAAGCCAAGGAAGCTGCTGAAGCCGCAAACGAAGCGAAAAATCAGATCATGGCGAACACTTCCCATGAGCTGCGTACGCCACTGCATGGGATCATTAACCTTGCTGACTTGATTCGTGTAGGGGCTTCTGGAGCCGTGTCTCCCCAGGCGGTTCAAGATTTGGAAATGATCATCAGTAGTGCCCATCGGCTGACATCGCTGGTCAACGATATCCTAGACTTCTCCAAGTTGCAGAAGCAACAGCTGGAACTGAAACTCAAACCCGTGGATCTATTACAGCTCAGTGAGACCAGCCTAGCCTTACTGAAGCCACTATTGGCAGACAAGCCAATAAAGCTACACCACACCTTGCCCAAGGATCTACCACTTGTCGAAGGGGATGCGGATCGCATTCAGCAGATCCTGCTCAACCTGTTGGGAAATGCTCTCAAGTTCACGGAGAGCGGAGAAGTCGTACTGAGTGCAGTAGTTCAAAATGGTTGGATTGAATTGGCCGTTGCCGATACAGGAATCGGTGTCCCCAGGGAAAAACAGGAAAAGGTCTTTGAGGCCTTTGAGCAGGGAGATGCCTCTACGGAACGTACCTACGGAGGAACAGGCCTTGGGTTGAGCGTAGCCAAACAACTGGTCGAACTCCATGGTGGGCGCATCTGGCTGGAATCAGTAGTTGGTCAGGGTTCGGTGTTTCGGTTCACCCTGCCATGCTCTTCGGCATCCGAACAGGAGCGTAAAGAACCTGTCGTCAGCAAAAAAACGAACACCACCAAAGCATTACCTGTTGCAGTGGCTGCACCCGTTGTCGAGGAAGAACGTGGATCAGAGCCAAATGTGGATCTCCTCGTCGATGATCCCAGTGAGGTTACAATTTTGGTGGTAGATGATGAGCCGATTAATCGGCAGGTGTTACGAAACCAGCTAGAAATGGTTGGCTACCGGGTCGAGGTGGCAATTGATGGTCTGCAGGGCCTGAAGCTCCTGGAAAAATTGAACCCACAGGTGATTTTATTGGATGTGATGATGCCCCGTCTCTCTGGATACCAAACCTGCTATCGGATTCGCCAGAAATACAGCGCTAGTGAACTGCCGATCATCCTGCTGACAGCCAAGGATCAACCAGAGGACACGGTAAGAGGCTTCCAGCATGGTGCCAACGACTACCTGACCAAACCTTTTTCCAGGGAAGAGTTGCTCATTCGTGTTCGATTCCACCTGAAGCTGAGCAAGGCAACTTCCGAAGTATACCGAATGATGGACGACCTGCGAGGCATGCAGAACCAGCTGATTCAGTCAGCTAAGCTAGCGGCGGTTGGTGAGATGACCTCGGGCATTGCCCATGAACTGAAGACACCCTTGGCAGGCATCAGCACGATTCT